>NZ_DASVFL010000039.1:0-28339 GCF_036380075.1 Lentzea sp.
AGACCATCGCGGAGCCGTACTTCCGCGAGGGCCAGGTCGTCGAGCAGCTCGTCTACCCGGTCACCACCGAGGACACCGACGACTACCAGGGCGAGATCGACGCCTTCTACGAGCAGGCCGCCGCCCGGCTGGCCGCGCACCTCGACGCGGGACGCGACGTCGTCGTTCTCGCCGCGGGCGACCCGTTCTTCTACGGCTCGTACATGCACATGCACAAGCGGCTCGCCGACCGGTACGAGTGGGAGGTCGTGCCCGGCGTGACGTCCGTGAGCGGGGCGTCCGCGGTGCTGGGCACCCCGCTCGTCGAACGCGACGAGGTCCTCACGATCCTGCCCGGCACGTTGCCGCGCGCCGAGCTCGCGAGCCGCCTCGCCGACACCGACTCTGCCGCGATCCTCAAGCTGGGCCGCACGTTCGGCAACGTCCGGGCGGCGCTGGAGGACGCGGGCAGGCTCGACGGCGCCTGGTACGTCGAGCGCGCGACCTCACGGCGGCAGAAGATGCTGCCGCTCGCCGACGTCGACCCCGACACCGTGCCGTACTTCTCGATCGCCGTGCTGCCCAGCGGGTCCAAGCCGGCCTTGCCGAAGGGCGAGGTCGTCGTCGTGGGCCTCGGTCCCGGTTCGCGCGACTGGCTCACGCCCGAGGCGCGGCAGGAGCTCGAAGCCGCCGACGAGCTGGTCGGCTACTCGACCTACCTCGACCGCGTCCCCGAACGTCCCGGCCAGCGGCGCCACTCGTCCCACAACCAGGTCGAGTCGGAACGCGCCGCCTTCGCACTGGACCTGGCCCGCCGCGGCGCGCGGGTGGCCGTGGTGTCGTCGGGTGATCCCGGCGTCTTCGCGATGGCGACGGCCGTGCTGGAGGTCGCGGCGGAGACGCCGGACGTGCCCGTGCGGGTCGTCCCCGGTGTCACGGCCGCGAACGCCGTGGCGGCCAAGGCCGGCGCGCCGCTCGGGCACGACTACGCGGTGATCTCGTTGAGCGACCGGCTCAAGCCGTGGGACGTGATCTCCGAACGCCTGAGCGCCACCGCCAGGGCGGACCTGGTGATCGCGATCTACAACCCGGCGTCCAAGGCGCGCACGCACCAGGTCGCGGACATGCGCGACCTGCTGTTGCAGCACCGGAAGCCGGAGACGCCGGTGGTCGTCGGACGGGACGTCGGCGGCCCGGAGGAGGAGATCCGGGTGCTGACGCTCGGCGCTCTCGACCCGGCCACGATCGACATGCGCTGCCTGCTGATCATCGGCTCGTCGCAGACGGTCGTGACCGGTGCGGGCGTGGTGTTCACGCCCCGGCGGTACCCAACCACCTGACGGCGGCGTCGACGTCGGCCACCACGTCCGCGGGCGGGAGCGGTGGCCGGCGCACGACCACGACGGGAACTCCCAGCCGCCGTGCGGCTTCCAGCTTGGCCGAGGTCATGTGGCCGCCGCTGTCCTTGGTGACCAGGACGTCGACGCGGTGCCGCCGCATCAGCTCCAGCTCACCGTCCACTGTGAACGGACCGCGCGACAGCAGGACCTCGATGCGTTGCGGCATCGGCGGTTCCGGCGGTTCGACCATGCGGGCCAGGAACCACTGCGGGCACGCGGCGAACTCCGCGAGGTCCTGCCGCCCGGTCGTCAGGAACACCCTGGAGCCCGGGAGCCGGCCGGCGGCTTCGGCGACGCTGTCCACCCAGTGCCAGCCGGGCTGCGGCGTGAACCCGGGCCGGCGCAGGACGAGCAGCGGCACACCGACCCGCCGGCAGGCCTCGAAGGCGTTCGCGGTGATCCGGCGGGCGAACGGGTGCGTGGCGTCGACCACGGCGGTGATCCCGTTGTCCCGCAACCACCGCGCGAGCCCGTCGACCCCGCCGAAGCCGCCGACCCGGACCTCTCCTTCGGGGAGCGCGGGGTTGCTCACGCGTCCGGCCAGCGACGACACGGCGGGAACCCGGGACGCCAGCTCGCGCGCCTCCCCCGTCCCGCCGAGGATGAGGATCATCGGACGCGCGTGGCCGAGTACAGGTGGCTGTCCGGGAACTGCGTGGCCCCGAGCGTCCGTCCGACGACGATCACGGCGGTCCGCCTGATCCCGGCGGCCTGGACCTGCGCGGCGATGTCGTCCAGCGTGCCGCGCAGCACGACCTCGTCCTCGCGCGACGCGTACGCGACCACGGCGACCGGGCAGTCGGGTCCGTAGTTCGGCACGAGCTCGGCGACGACCTCGGAGATCCGCTGCACGGCGAGGTGCAGGACGAGCGTGGCGCGGCTGCGGCCCAGCGTGTCCAGGTCCTCGCCGGGCGGCATCGGCGTGGCGCGCTGCGACGTCCGCGTGAGGATCACCGTCTGCCCCACGCCGGGAACGGTCAGCTCGCGCCGCAACGACGCCGCGGCGGCCGCGAACGCCGGCACACCGGGCGTGACGTCGTAGTCGATGCCCAGCGCGTCGAGGCGGCGCATCTGCTCGGCCATCGCGCTGAACACCGCCGGGTCCCCGGAGTGCAGCCGGGCGACGTCCTGTCCCCGCTCGGAGGCCGCCACGAGCTCGGCGACGATCTCGTCGAGCGTCAGCGACGCGGTGTCGACCTTGCGCGCCCCGTCCGGGCAGAAGTCCAGCAGCTCCACGGGCACCAGCGCGCCCGCGTACAGGCACACCGGCGACGACTCGATGAGCGAGCGGCCGCGCACCGTGATCAGGTCGGCGGCGCCGGGACCGGCCCCGATGAAGTGCACGGTCACTTCGTCACGCTCCACGTCGTCACGGGCATGTGCGGCCGCCAGCCGGTGAACCCGCCGACCGCCGATCCCCTGTTCACCGCGATGCGCACCAGGTCGCCGCCCAGCCGCGCGTACCACTGCGCCACCACGGCCTCGGACTCCAGCGTCACGGCGTTCACGACGAGCCGCCCGCCGGACGGCAGCGCGTCCCAGCAGGCCTGCACGACACCCGGCGCGGTGAGCCCGCCGCCGATGAAGATCGCGTCGGGTTTCTCCAGCGGTTCCAGCACTTCCGGTGCCCGTCCGATGTGGACCTGCACGCCGGGCACGCCGAGCTCCGCGGCGTTGCGCACGATCCGTCCTGCCCGCTCGGCCGACTGCTCGACGGCGATCGCGCGGCACGTCGGGTGCGTCCGCGCCCACTCGATCGCGATGGACCCGGACCCGGCACCGACGTCCCACAGCAGCTGTCCCGGCAGCGGCGCCAGTCTCGACAGGGAAATCGCCCGCACCTCGCGCTTCGTCAGCTGGCCATCGGTCTCGTAGGCGTCGTCGGGCAGCCCCGGCACGCGGGACAGCGCCTCCCCGGCGTACTCCACGGCGATGACGCACAACGGGTCCGCGGTCTGCCCGGCCCACTCGTAGACCCGCTCGGCGGGCCCGCCGAGCTGCTCCAGCACGGTGACCGGCCCGGCGATGCCGGCGACGGTCTCCGGGTCGCCGCCCAGCACGAGCACGCGCCGTCCGGGGCTGAGAGCGGCCCGCAGCAGGTCGGGAGAACGCCCGACCAGCGACACGACCTCGACCTCGTTCAACGCCCACCCGAGCCGTGCCGCCGCCAGCGACACCGACGAGGGGTGCGGGATGACGGTGACCCTCGGCCCGAGCAACCGGACCAGCGTCGTGCCGATGCCGTGGAACATGGGGTCGCCGGACGCGAGCACGCACACGTCGCGGTGCTTGCCGAACAGCTCCGGCAACGCCGGGACCAGCGGCGACGGCCACACGACCCGCTCGAACTCCCCCGGCACCAGGTCGAGCTGCCGCCGCGACCCCATCAGGACCTTCGCGTTCCCGACGGCTCGCTGGGCGGCCGGTGACAACCCGTCCCAGCCGTCGGCGCCGATGCCGACGACGACTACGTCAGACGCTTCCGCTGACACGCTTCACCTGGATCTCGATCACCACGCGTGTCGGGTTCACCCGCGGCTGCCTGTAGCGCGCCGCGTACCGCCGCTCGGCGTCCGCGACGGACTCCGGGTCGTCCTTGACCACGGCCGGCCCCTCCAGCGTGGACCAGCGCCGACCGTCCACCTGGCACACCGCGGCGTACCCGGCCTTGCGGACGTGCTTGACCTTCCACGACGCGCCGTCGGTGATGATCCGCGCGACACCGGCCTCCAGGTCGAGCGCGACCCCGACCGGCACCACCTGCACGGTGCCGTCTGGACGCGCGGTGGAGAGCGTGCACAGGTGCCGCTCAGCCCAGAACTCGGCGAACTCGGCGCCACGGTCGATCGACATGCCACGCATCATGCAATGCGGGGCGCGGGGAAACGAAATCAGCCCTTCACCACCGGGCGAACCGCGGCTGGTTCAGGGCGGGCGAGTCCTGCCGGTACGGCATCACCGCCCAGCCCTCGCCGGTGCCGAGGAACCACGCGCCTCCCGGCGGATCGGCGGGCATCGTGCCGTCCAGCAGGGCCACGAACCCGTCGGCCACCTCGAGGACCCGTCCGACTTCGACGTGGTCCTTCCCGGTCCGGGTGAAGTCCCACGGCACGTCACCGGCCTCGGCGGCACGCAGCCGCGCTCCCGTGGCCACCTCCAGCAGCAGACGCGCGCGGTCCACGGGCAGTTCGGGCAGGACCTCGCCCAGGTCGGGGCACTCCAGGACGCCCCGCCAGTCCTCGGCGAGCCCGGTCAGCCACGGGTCCGGCGCCACGCGCCCGGTCTCGTCCACCAGGTAGGTCAGCCAGACGGCGAAGGCGTCGTCCAGCACCCAGAAACCCCGGTCGCCCACCGACACCGTCGTCGTCCTGCTCACCCGGAGAAGGGTACGGCCCGCCACCGGGGGTGGCGGGCCGCTTCCTCAACGCCTCACGGGTAGTTGACGACGTTCACCGGGACGGTTCCCGGCGGCGTCACCGCACCGACGTTGTTCACCACGTGGGTGATCGTTCCCTGGTAGTTGAGCGAGACGGTCAGCAGGTTGTGCAGCCTCACGCCGGACCGGTTGGGCACCTCGAACGCGTTCTCGGCGCGCACCGACGGGTTGACGTTGAAGAAGCAGTAGCTGCCGAGACCCCACGCCTCGTGGTTCTGGACGTTGTCGCCGACCTTGTAGGCGGCGTAGCCGGCCTGCCCGTTCGGCCTGTTCCAGGTCGCCTGGTTCGGCACGTCGTACGGCATCTCGTTCTGGAAGAAGATGGTCCGCCCGCGTTCGCCGTTCCAGATCACCTGGTACTTCTGGTAGTGCTCGACGAACAGGCCGGTGGCCAGCACGTCGTTGCCGTTCACGACCAGGCCGGTGTCACCGATGGCCTCGTTCCAGCCCCAGGTGCCGGCGTTGCCGTGGTCGGCGCGCCAGATCCAGGTGTGGTCGATGATCGTGTTGTTGCTGTTGACGACCAGGCTGTTCGTCGCCTTGCCCGCGACCGCGCCGCCGACGCGGAAGAACACGTCCTGCAGCGTCGTCGGGTTGGAGGCGTGCGACGCCGACGAGCCGGACGGGCCGACGGTCAGCAGCGACGGGGACAGGGTCGTGCCCGCGTCGAACAGGATGCCCTTGATCCGCACGCCGTCGACGTCGGCCACCTGCATGGCGGTGACGCCGTTCTGCGGCACGATCGTCGCGTAGCCGATGCCGAGCACGACGGTGTTCGGCCGCGTGACGTTGATCGTCTGGTTGACGTTGTAGATGCCGGGCGTGAAGAACAGGTTGCAGCCCTGGGCCAGTGCCGCGTTGATCGTCGAGGCCGTGTCACCGGACTTGACGACGTAGAACTGGTTCATCGGCAGCGAGGTGCCGGGCGTGCCGCCGTTGACCCATGACGCACCGGAGGCGTTGGTGCGCAACGAGGGCAGGAAGACCCGGTACGCGCCGTTCTCGAAGTAGAGGTAGGGCACGTCGCGCGAGATCGGCGTCGTCGCCAGGTTGGTCGACGGCGGGTTCGGGAACGTGTTGCCGGACGCGCCGGGCGTTCCGGAGAACACCATGTTCCACACGCCACCGGCCCAGCCGCCGTTGTAGTTGGAGTCGCGCGTGTACCACTGCTGCTGCGAGACCGACGCCGTCTGACCGGACACGCGGGTGTCGGCCGTGTAGCCACCGGACGCGAAACCGTAGGACGCCGGGTAGAGCGCCAGGTTGCCGCGGATGTCCATGCGGCGGAACGGCGCGGCCTGCGCGACGGCCCAGCGGTTGGTTCCGCTGCTGGGGTTGACGGCCATGTTCTCGGCGCTGCGCCAGAAGTTCTGCAGCGCCACGCCCTTGTCGGACTCGTTGAACGCGTCCACGGTGATGTCGCCGTTGATCACGACGTCACCGGGGTTGCGGCCGAGACCGGAGACGGACGTGTAGTAGCCGACGTCGTCGTGCACGTTGTACGTGCCCGGCTTGAACAGGTGCGCGACCCGGCGGGGCGCCATCTGCGCGGTCAGCGTGTCCTTCTGGTTGTTGAAGTCCGTGTCGAGCTGCGCCTGGATCGACTGCGCCGACATGCCGGGGTCGAAGACGCGCGTGTTCGGCCCGAAGTTGGGGTTGTCCGACTGGACGCACCCCTGCGTCGTGCCGATCGTGTAGGTCGCGCTGCCGACGGACGAGTTCGCCAGGCCGGACTTGGTGGCGATGGCGTTGACCGTCCGGCTGCTGGGCACGGAGATCGGCCCGCTGTAGACCGGGGAGCTCGTCGTGGGCGTCGAACCGTCCACTGTGTACCGGATCGTCGCACCGCTGGTGGAGGTGGAGATCGTCACGGTCTGCCCGGACGAGTACGCGCCACCGGGCGGGTTGAAGGTCGGCGTCGCGACCGGCGCCTGCGTGCTGCCGTGCGTGTAGGTGAAGTGCGGGGTGTCGTACTGCGGCCCGCTCTTCTCGTAGGTGAACCAGTACTCGACCTGCGTCCCCGACGACAGCGACCCGACGGTCTTCTGCCACGTGCCGGAGTTGTTGGTCATGCGGAAGTTCTGCTGGTTCACACCCGAGACCAGGTAGTGAACGTCGACGTACAGGGCAGGGGTGGTCGGCGTGAAGTTGATCCTCGCCTGAGTGGAGTCCAGCGCCGTCACGCTCTGCGTGTAGTCATCGGCCGCGGAGGCGACGGAGGACGACGCGAATGACGACAGGGCAATCGCCGTGGCGGCCAGACCGGCCAGCCATCTCACCTTTGAGAGCGCTCTCACAGCTTGAACGGTAAACACGATGTGACGTGGAAGGGAAGAGGCAAGTTGCGGGAAAGTAACTGGACTCGACCGGTACGCGAACCGGCTTGGGCACCGTTTTCACCCGAACGAGCGGCGGCTTGAAGCTCTTGCAAGTCATAGCTTCGGCGCATGAGTGCATCCACCGCCTACAGCAGGGACCTGGGCGACGAGCTGCGCCGGTTGCGGGAGACCTGCACCGGGCTGAGCGGCAACCGGCTCGCGCTGAAGTTGGGCTGGGACCCGAGCAAGGTGTCGACTATCGAGCACGGGAAGGCTCGGGCGAGCGAGATCGACCTCGTCCAGTACCTGTCGATGTGCGGGAAGGACGTCGACTTCGTGATGGAGTTCCGGCGCCGGTACCGGTACGCGTTCGACGAGTACCGGGTGCAGGTCTCGGGCAATCTCCGCACGATGGCGATGGCGGAGGCGACCGCCACGGCGATCACGAGTTACGACACGTTGGCGATGCCGGGCCTGTTGCAGTCACCGGAGTACGCCGACGGCATCTACCGGATGACTGGGCTGGTCGCCGAGGAACGCATTCCGAACCTCGTCCAGTACCGGATCGAGCGCCAAGCGATCCTGCGACGGCACGACCGGCCGACTTGCTTGTTCTACGTCCATGAGCACGTGCTGGAGAGGCAGGTCGGCGATGGTGAGGTCATGAGGAATCAGTACGCCCGCCTCCTGCACAGGACACACGCCATTCGGATCGTGCCCAGGGACGCGCCCGTCGTCGCTTCCAGCTTCGTGCTCTGGGAGTTCGAGAAGGCGCGCTCGCTCGTTTTCAGCGAAGCCATCCTGGCCAACGTCTTCGTGGAGGATCCAGGTGCAATCGCGCGCACCAGGCTCTTCTTCCACCGCCTGGATGAGGTCGCCTTGAGTGCGGAACAATCGCGGGACAAGCTGGCCGAGTACGCCGGCCGACCGCGAGAGGGACTTGATGACTCAGGACCGCACCTGGCATAAGAGCAGCTACAGCGGCGGGGCCGAGGACAGCAACTGCGTCGAGGTCTCGCTCGCCCACAACGCGCTGGTCCGGGACTCGAAGAACGCGAGCGGCGACGTCCTCGCGTTCTCCTCCCCCGCCTGGGCCGCCCTGCTCAGGTCCCTCTGTTCTCGTTGAGGTAGTTGTAGATCGTGTACCGGGTGACCTCCAGGACCCCGGCCAGGTGGTCGACCGAGTCGCGGATCAGGAAGAACCCCGCCTCGTCCAGCACCCTCACGACCTGCGACTTGTGCACCTTCTTCATCAGCTCGACCGGCACCCCGACGTCGGCGATGGCCTTCTCAACCAGCACCCGCTGCAACGTGTCCACGTCCTGGGGAAACGACTCGACGGGCCCGGACGCCTCGTGGGCGGCGAGCTTGTTGACGCACAGGCAGCCCACGGCGACACCGGCGGCGTCACGCACGAAGGTGGTCGACGACCAGATCGCGCGGCCGTCCGGCGCGTAAGTCTCGTAGCCGGGCATGTCGGTGGTCGTGCCGCGGCGGACGAGCCCCAGCAGCAGGTCGGTCATCGGGCCGCCCACCTGGCGACCCGTGAGAGACCCCGCGATCGCGATGATCGAGTTCGGCAGCCGGGACAGGTCGTGCACCACGACCTCGGTGTCCGGGCCCAGAGCGGACGCCAGCGAGTCGACGGTGGGCACCAGGGCCGACAGGGCGGCCGGAACCGGCGAGGAGGAAGAGCCCGACAGCGACTTCAGGGCGGCGCGGACGCGTTCCAGCGTGCCGCGTGAAGTGGAGGCGTGCGGCGACAGGCGGACGTGCTCGGGGCGGACGGTCGCGGTGATGCCGAAGGCGTTCAGAGCCTCGCCGACCACCGAGGCGGCCTCGGGCATGGTGAACGCGAGGATGCCGGCTCGGCGGTCGCGTGCGGAGACGATCTCGCCTCCGCACGACAGGACGATCTCCTCCAGCTCGGCCACCAGCGCGCTCACGGCGGAGTCCAGCGAGGGAACTCCCGCCAGCTCCACCAGTTCGAGGGCCTCGGCGAAGGCGCCGGACACGACCGGGGACAAGTTGGTGATGTTCCAGGAGGCGGCGTCGGGGGCGGCGGCGTGCACCGCGTTGTCGAACAGGCCCGCGTCGACCGCGCCGGTCCACCCCGACAGGACGGGCGACAGCCTCTCCAGAGCGCGGTCGGACAAGACGACGAAGCCGGTGCTCCAGCCCGCCCGCAGCCACTTCTGGCCGCCGACCACCAGCACGTCGGCGAGCTCCCACGGTTCGTCGACGACGCCGAAGCCCTGGATGCCGTCGACGACCAGCAGGCGGTCGCCGACGGCCTCGCGCAGCGCCGCGAGGTCCGCGCGGTAGCCGGTGCGGAAGTCCACGGCGGACACCGACAGCGCCGAGACGTCAGGACCCAAACCGGTGACCACCGCGGCCGGAGTCACCGGACCGTCCAGCACGACCGACGGCAGACCCGCCCGCACCCACGGGTAGGTGTTGGACGGGAACTCCGACGCCGAGTACATGACCGTGCCGGACAGGCCGAAGGCCGCCTGGAACAGGCCGACCGACGTGTTCGGCACGAGCGCCACGTGGTCGGTGTCCGAGCGGCACAACCGCGCCACGGCGGCCTTCACGCGTTGTTCCTCGCGCATCAGCGTGTCCACTGTGGAGGGACCGGCGAGGGAGGCCTGCTCCATCAGCCGCGCGGTCGCCGTCACCACGGGCAGCGACGGCGGGCCGAAGCGGGCGAAGTCGAGATACCCCTCCGGCTCGCGGAACTGGGAGAGGTACGAGGCGTCGATCAACTCAGAGCACCTTTGCGAGGAACTGGCGTGTGCGCGGCTGCTGCGGATTGTCCAGCACGTCGGACGGGCTGCCGGTCTCCACCACCGCGCCGTCGACGAGGAACACCACGCGGTCGGCGACCGAGCGGGCGAAGCCGATCTCGTGGGTGACCACGATCATCGTCATGCCGTCGCGGGCCAGCGAGGTCATCACGTCGAGCACCTCGCCGACCAGCTCCGGGTCCAACGCGGACGTGGGCTCGTCGAACAGCATCAGCTTCGGTTTCATCGCCAGGGCGCGGGCGATCGCGACACGCTGCTGCTGGCCTCCCGACAGCTGGGCCGGGTAGGCATCGGCCTTCTCGGCCAGTCCCACCCGCTCCAGCAGCGCCATCGCCTCCGCGCGCACCTCGGCGCGGCCCCGGCCGAGCACCTGGACCGGGCCCTCCATGACGTTCTCCAGCGCCGTGCGATGCGGGAAGAGGTTGAACCGCTGGAACACCATGCCGACGTCGCGGCGCTGGTGGGCGGCCTCCCGTTCGCGCAGCTCGTGGAGCTTGCCGCCGGCGGAGCGGAACCCGACCGGCACGCCGTCGACCCAGATGCGGCCGGCGTCGATGGTCTCCAGGTGGTTGACGCACCTGAGAAAAGTGCTCTTGCCCGCGCCCGACGGCCCGAGCAGGCACACGACCTCGCCGCGCTCCACCTCCAGGTCGATGCCCTGGAGCACCTCGGTGTGGCCGAACGACTTGCGGACACCGATCGCCTCAACGAGGGCCATACGCACGCTCCAGGTAGTGCTGCCCGATCGACGCGATCGAGACCATCACGAGGTACCAGGCCGCCGCGGCGAACAGGGTCTCCATGATCTCCAGGTTGCGCGACGAGATGTTGTTCGCGGCGTGGATGAGCTCCAGGAAGGCGATCACCGACGCCATCGAGGTGCCCTTGATCATGTTGATGAAGTTGTTGCCGGTCGGCGGGATGATCACGCGCATCGCCTGCGGCAGGACCACCCGGCGCAGCGTCGTCAGCGGTGTCATGCCGATCGACTTCGCCGCCTCGGTCTGGCCGGCGTCGACGCTGCTCAGGCCCGCGCGGACGATCTCGGCCATGTAGGCGCTCTCGTTGAGCCCCAGGCCGAGCAACGCCGCAACGAACGCCGTCATGACCACGTTGGTGGGCACCGAGAACAGCATCGGGATGCTGATGTTCTGGAACACCAGCGCGAGGTTGAACCAGATCAGGATCTGCAGCAGCACCGGCAGGCCGCGGAACAGCCAGATGTAGCCGACCGCGAACCACCGCGCGACGGGGTTCGCCGAGAGCCTCATCAGCGCCACCACGACACCGAGCACGATCGCGCCGCCCTGGGCGGCGACGGCGAGCACGATGGTGTTGACCACGCCTTCGAGCATCGCGGGGTGCGTGAAGAACCCCGGCACGTCCTCCCACTGGATCTGCGCCTCGGCCATCGCCCAGCCGAGGCCCGCGAGGACGAGGAGGATCACCGCGCCGCTGACCCACCGCCAGGGGTGGCTCAGCGGGACGACGACGAGCTCGTCCCGCCGGACCTCGCCGGTCTGAAGATCACTTGCCATTGATCGCGGCCTTGGTGATCGCACCCTGCTTGATGTCCCAGGTGGTGAGGATCTTCTCGTAGGTGCCGTCGTCGATCAGCGACTGCAGCGCGCCCTTGATCGCCTCGGACAGCTTGGCGTTCTTCTTGTTCACGCCGATGCCGTACGGGCCGCCGTTGATCGGCGCGAGCGGCACGACCTCGAAGTACTGGCCGTCACCGGCGGTCTTCGAGACGTAGACGGCGGTCGGCAGGTCGTTCAGGATCGCGGCGACGCGGCCGGTGCGCAGCTGGTTCTGGTTGCCGGTGTCGCTGTCGGTGACGCTGAGCTGGACCTCGGGCTTGCCCGCTGCCTTGCACTTCTCGCTCTGCTCCTTGGCGAACTGCTCCTGCGAGCTGCCGAGGTTGACCGCGATCCCCTTGCCGCACAGGTCGTCGACCGACTTGACGCCCTGCGGGTTGCCCTTCTGCACCATGATCGTGATGCCGGAGGTGAAGTAGTCGACGAAGTCGATCTTCTGCTGGCGCTCGGCGGTGTCGTTCATCGCGGCCATCGTCACGTCGACGCGACCGGTCTCGAGGCTGGTGATCAGCGAGCTGAACGCCATGTCGCTGTGCTCGGCGGTGAGCCCGAGCTTCGCGGAGATCGCCTTGACCAGGTCGACCTCCGACCCGAGCGGCGTCTTGCCGTCCTGGTCGTAGAAGTTGTTCGGCGGGTTCTGGATGTTCGACCCCACCCGCAGCTTGCCGGCCGAGGCGATCTCGGGCGGCAGCAGCGCGGCGAGCGCGTCGTCCTTCTTGACCGCGCCCAGGTCGGACGAGGGCGGCGTGGACGTCTGCGAGCTGGTGTCGGACGTGGACCCGCAGGCGGCGAGCCCCAGGACGAGCAGCGAGGTCACGAGCAGGCGCGGCTTCATGGCGGGGACCGTACAACGCTCAGTTGAAGACGTCCACAAAAAGTTGAACAGAACTTTTCGGACGTGTCGGAACGGTCGCGGGGCGTGACCGGGGGCACGCGGGGGAATTCCGCCGCCGCCCGCTTCGTTGACGGGAGAGCACCGGCAAACGAGGAGGACACACATGGCGACGGTCGAGCTGACCACGGAGAACTTCGACGAGGTGGTCGGCGGTTCCGGCATCGTCCTGGTCGACTTCTGGGCCGAGTGGTGCGGTCCGTGCCGCGCCTTCGGGCCCACGTACGAGGCCGCGTCCGCCAAGAACGAGGACATCACGTTCGGCAAGGTCGACACGGAGGCGCAGCAGGAGCTCGCTGCCACGTTCGGCATCCGGTCCATCCCCACGCTGATGATCGTGCGCGAGGGTGTCGTGCTGTTCTCGCAGCCGGGCGCGCTGCCCGCGCCGGCTCTCGACGACCTGATCGAGCAGGCGCGCAAGGTGGACATGGACGAGGTCCACGCCAAGGTCGCCGAGGCACAGGCCCAGCAGGGCTGATCGGCGCAAGGGCTGATTGGCTCAACCCGACTCGGGGTAAACGACGTGCATGAACACCGACACGTCGACCGCGCAGCTGGTGAGCCAGCTGTCCGAGCAGGTGAGCAGGCTCGCGCGCGATGAGATCCGTCTCGCCGTCGCCGAGCTGAAGGACAAGGGCAAGCACGCCGGCGTCGGCGCCGGGATGTTCGGCGCGGCCGGCGTGTTCGCGTGGTGGGGCGGGCTCAGCGTCGTCGCGGGCCTGATCCTGCTGCTGGCGCTCGTAGTTCCGCCGTGGGCGGCCGCGTTGATCGTCGCGGCCGCCCTTCTGCTGTTCGCGGGCGTCTTCGCCCTCGTCGGCAAGGGCCAGGTGAAGCAGGCCGCTCCGCCGGTGCCGCGGCAGGCGATGGACAACGTGCAGCGCGACATCGCGACGATCAAGGAGAGTGCGCACCGATGACCGACCCCAGGGAGCAGCTCCAGCGCGACGTCGAGCGCACCCGCCGCGAGCTGGGTGAGACCGTGGAAGCGCTGGCGCACAAGGTCGACGTGCCCGGCCGCGTCAAGGAGCAGGCGCACGAGACGGTCGTGCGGATGACCGCGGCGACCAACCAGGCGATCGACTCGCTGCCGACCCCCGTGGCCGCGCAGGTCGAGAAGGCCCGCCGGCACCCCGCGGCCATCGCCGCCGTGCTGGTCGCGCTCATCGCCGCCATCTGGGCGATCACGAGGAGGAACGCGTGAAGATCCTGTACCGCCCACTGGGCATGCTGGTCGGCGCGCTGGGAGGGTTCCTCGCGACCGCGATCTTCGGCCAGATCTGGAAGCTGATCGCGGGCGACAAGGAAGCACCGAGCGCGACCATGCGCAACCGCGCCTGGAGCGAGGTGCTGCTCGCCGCGGCACTGCAGGGCGCGATCTTCGGCCTGGTCAAGGCCGCGATCGACCGCGGTGGCGCCAAGGGCTTCCAGAAGCTCACCGGCGAGTGGCCCGGCGACGAGGAAGACTGACGACGAACTCGAGAAGCCCGGCCGGAGCGGCCGGGCTTCTGGTCCTGCGAACGTTTGAACCCTCAACTACTCTGCTGGCATGCCACAGCCAGAGGGTGCCGAGCTCGAAGCCATCAGGGCCAAGCGCGAAGAGCTGCGCGAACGCTACGTGAAGCCGCTCGCCGAACGAGGTGGTTCGCCCACCCGCGGCGTGCACCACATCGCGTTGATCTGCAAGGACGTCGAGGAGACGATCCGGTTCTACCAGGAGTTCCTCGGCTTCCCGCTGGTGGAGCTCGTCGAGAACCGCGACTACCGCGGCTCCAGCCACTTCTTCTTCGACCTCGGGGCCAAGAACCTGCTGGGGTTCTTCGACTTCCCCGGCCACGACCACCCGGACTTCTCCGAGACGATCGGCGCGGTGCAGCACCTCGCGCTGTCGACCTCCCCCGAGCGGTTCGACGAGATCAAGGGCAAGCTCGACGCCGCCGGGATCGACTACCTGGGGCCCGACCGGGGCGTCGAGGACAGCCTGTACATCCGCGACCCCAACGGTGTAGGGATTGAGTTCTACCGGGAAGTCCTCGGCGAGTTCGAAGGCACGACGCTGATCAAGTGAGAACTGGAGTCGCAGTGGCGCAAGAGGTCAAGGGCATCGTCGCCCGGGGCAAGGGTCAACCCGTCGAACTGACCTCGGTGCTGGTGCCCGATCCCGGACCGGGCGAGGCCGTGGTGAAGGTCCAGGCGTGCGGTGTCTGCCACACCGACCTGCACTACCGCGAGGGCGGCATCAACGACGACTTCCCGTTCCTGCTGGGACACGAGGCCGCGGGTGTCGTCGAGTCGGTCGGCGAGGGCGTCACCGACCTGGCACCCGGCGACTTCGTCGTGCTGAACTGGCGCGCGGTGTGCGGCACGTGCCGTGCCTGCCGGCGCGGCAAGCCCTGGTACTGCTTCTCGACGTTCAACGCCTCGCAGCCGATGACGTTGACGGACGGCACGAAGCTCTCGCCCGCGCTGGGCATCGGCGCGTTCGCGGAGAAGACGCTCGTCCACTCCGGACAGTGCACGAAGGTCGACCCGACGGCCCGCGCGGCCGCCGTCGGCCTGCTGGGCTGCGGTGTGATGGCCGGCGTCGGCGCGGCCGTGAACACCGGTGGTGTCACGCGCGGCGACTCGGTGGCCGTGATCGGCTGCGGCGGTGTCGGCGACGGCGCCATCGCGGGTGCCCGCATCGCCGGCGCCGGGAAGATCATCGCCGTGGACACCGACCCGCGGAAGCTGGAGTGGGCCAAGGGTTTCGGCGCCACGCACACGATCAACGCCCGCGAGGTCGACGACGTCGTGACGGCGATCCAGGACCTGACGGACTCGTTCGGCGCGGACGTCGTGATCGACGCGGTCGGCCGCCCGGAGACGTGGAAGCAGGCGTTCTACGCCCGCGACCTCGCCGGAACCGTTGTCCTGGTGGGTGTTCCGACGCCGGACATGAAGCTCGAGATGCCGCTGATCGACTTCTTCTCGCGCGGCGGCGCGCTCAAGTCCTCGTGGTACGGCGACTGCCTGCCCTCGCGCGACTTCCCGATGCTCGTCGACCTGTACCAGCAGGGCCGCTTCGACCTCGAGGCGTTCGTCACCGAGGAGATCCCCCTCGACGGTGTCGAGGGAGCGTTCGAGAAGATGCACCACGGCGACGTGCTGCGCTCGGTCGTGGTGTTCTGATGGCACTGCGGGTCGACCACACCGTCACGTCCGGCACGTTCTCGCTCGACGGCGAGACGTTCGACGTCGACAACAACGTGTGGGTCATCGGCGACGACAGCGAATGCGTCGTCATCGACGCACCGCACTCCGTCGACGACATCCTGAAGGTCGTGGACGGACGCCGTGTCGTCGCGATCCTCCTGACCCACGCGCACGACGACCACGTCCGCGTCGCTCCGGACCTGGCGCACGCGACGGACGCGCCGATGGCGTTGCACCAGGCCGACCACGTGGTCTGGTCGTTGACGCACACGGGCATGATCCCGCACCAGGCGCTGGAGGACGGCCAGGTGCTCACGGTCGCCGGCGAGGAGATCCACGTGCTGCACACGCCGGGCCACTCGCCCGGCGCCGTGTGCTTCTACGTGCCGTCTCTGGGTGCGGTGTTCACCGGCGACACGCTGTTCCAGGGCGGGCCGGGCGCGACCGGCCGGTCGTTCTCGGACCGCCCGACGATCGAGCAGTCGATCCGGGAGAAGCTGCTGACGCTCCCGAAGGAGACCGTGGTGCACACCGGGCACGGCCCGGACACCACGATCGCCGACGAGGTGTTCTAGAAACCGCTAGAACCGCGGAGGCCGCTTCTCCAGGAACGCCGACACGCCCTCGGCGTAGTCGGCGCTGGAGGCGGCCTCCGCGTACAGCGCCCGCACGAAGTCGTCCTCGTGGCCGCCGTCGGTGATCGAGCCGACGATCGTCTTCGCGCCCCGCACCGACACCTGCGCCCGTCCGGCGATCTGCTCCGCCAGCTCCCGCACGCGGGCGTCGAGGGAGTCCACGACCTCGTTGACGAGACCGATCCGCAGCGCCGTGGAGGCGTCGATCAGGTCCGCCGAGAACAGGATCTGCTTCGCCCACGCCGGGCCGACCACGTCGACGAGCTGCTTGGTGGACGTGAAGTTGTAGACGATGCCGAGCTTCGCGGGCGTGATGCCGAAGCGCGCGTCCGGCGAGGCCACCCGGATGTCGCACGCGAGGGCGATCTCACAGCCGCCGCCGACGCAGAACCCCGAGATCGCCGCGATCGTCGGTTTCTCCAGCCGCACGATCGCGCGCTCGCCCTCGTGCACGGCCTCGCCGTAGTGGGCGGCCCCGGCGGCACCGCGGCGCAGCGTCGAGAACTCGGCGATGTCGGCACCGGCGGAGAAGTGCGCCCCGCCCCGGACGACGAGAACCCGGATGCTCTCATCTGCGGAAACCCGGTCCATCAGGCCGGGCAGGGCGGACCACATGTCGTAGCTCATGGCGTTGCGCTTGGCCGGGCGGTTGATCGTCAACGTGGCGACCGGACCGGCCGCGGACAGCTCCAGGAACTCGCTCACAGGCCGCACGATACCGACGGACCGGGCCGGTGCATGTGGTCTCACATGGTTCACCGGCGTTCACGTGCTTGTAAGGTTCCGGTGCCGGTGAGGGGAGGCAACGTGACGGCGGCGAGCATCGGCGCTTCCACCCTTCGCACTTTCTCCGCGCGGTTGCGCACCACCGCGCCGGTCTCCGCGCGGATCCTGTCCGAGCTCGCGGGCGAGCTGGACCGCGGCGGGGCGGTGGCCGACCTGCTGTGTTCCCACAGCGCGGTGCACAGCCCGTTGTTCGGCATCCAGACGCTCGCGGGCGTGCGGATGCTGATGCTGTCGGGCAAGGCCCCGGAGCTGAGCAGGCGGTTCACCAGCGCGCACGCCGCGGCGATGGCCGGCGAGTCGGACTCGGCGGCGCTGCTCGCCTGGCTCGCGGCGCGCACCGCGATCGTCGAGAACGCGGGCGACGTCCTGGCGGCGCTGGACCGGACGGTGCAGCAGCACCAGCCCAAGACGGCGGGGTTCCTGCTGCGCGGCCTCACGATGATCGGGGCGCAGCGGGTGCGGCTGCTGGAGCTGGGGGCGTGCGCGGGGCTGAACCTGATCCTCGACCGGTACCGGTGGTTCGGGCTCGGCTGGGAGTGGGGCGAGAAGGACTCCCCCGTCCGCCTGGCCGCCGCCGGCCCGCGGCCGCCGAACCTGGAGATCGTCGGCAGGGCCGGGTGCGACCTCCAGCCGCGCGACCCCGCGGACCCCAAGCACGCGATGATCCTGCACTCGTTCATCCCGCCTGAGCACGACTCGCTGCGCTGGGACCTCGACGACGCCATCGAGCTCGCGACGAAGGTCGGGGTGCGGGTCGACCGCTCCCCCGCCGGGCGGTGGCTGCGCGAGAACCTCGTTCCGCCCGACGACGGCGACGTGCACACGGTGGTCTGGCACAGCTCGTTCTGGCCGTACCTGACCGAGGACGAGCGCAACGAGATCGAGACGACGCTGACCGCGGCGGCGGGTTCCATGCCGCTCTCGCGCGTCGCCTACGAGTCGACGGATTTTCGCTCGAACCCCCGGCTGACGGTCACCATCTACAACTAGCGCGCGCCGTCGTCGAAGCGCGAACTCCTCACCCCGAAACGCTTTCACGACCGGTGACCGGTGCCTGCGGGTGACCGGTCATCCGATCAAGCGACCCCTGACGGAGGTGGATCTCCCTCGCCGAGTGGTCGTCGTGATCAGCGCAGGTGAACCGCTTGTCGCTCGATCAGCTGGCAGGTGCCCGCGATGTTTTCGGCCTTTCGGCGAGGTTACTCCAGACGGCGCAACCCGGTGTTCCCCCGACGGAAGGACGGTTTCCCCTTCAGGACACCGGGTGCGGCGGCAGGCGGGACCTGCGGACCGGACGCCGAAGTGCTCCGGAACGTGGACGAACCGGACGGCCGCACGGGAAGACGCTTCGCGTGAAAGGAAGAGCATGCGCAAGAACGTCAAAACAGGCCTCCTGGCCGCGGCCGTGGCCGGTGGCCTCGTGCTGGCCGGCGGTCCGTCCGCCAGTGCCGACACCGGCGCGTTCCAGCCGTTCCGGACAGCGGGTGCGGGACATCTGATGTCCGCCGAGCTGTTCGGCTACTACGCCGCGACCTCAGCGGTGGCCGGGAACGGCGCGACCTCCGGTCACGGTGGTCACGCCGTCAGCCACGCCACCGCGACGTCCGGGAACACCGGCCACTCCGGCGAATCCGGTGACACCGGCGGCAACGACGCCCACGTGCTGTGCGTGTACGCCGAGTGCGTGACCGGCACCGGCTCGGGCCACTCCGGTTCCACCTCGACGGGCGACTCCGGTGACGCCTCCACCCACAGCTCCACCACCGGCGGCGACACCGGCATGGGCGGCAACGGCGGAAACGCCGACGCCACAACGACGACCTGGTCCGACACGGAGATCGAGCCCGACGCGGAAGCGGACAAGGGCACGGACCGTCCCCAGGGCGACACCGACACCGATGCCGAGACCACCGCGACAGCCGGCAACGGCGGCCCCTCGGGCAACGGCGGCCACGCCGTGAGCGTCGACGACGCCGTCTCCGGCAACACCGGTTTCTCCGGTGACTCCGGCGACACGGGTGACAACGACGCCTGGGTGATGTGCGTGCACGCCACCTGCACGACCGGCACCGGCTCCGGCCACTCCGGCAGCACGGCCACGGGGGACTCCGGCGACGCCGGCACCGACAGCACCACCACCGGCGGCTCCACGGGCAACGGCGGTAACGGCGGAGATGCCGTTGCGACAACGGAAACCTCGGCGGAGGTCGAGTCGGACGGCACCACCTACGGCGACACCGACACCGACGTCACGACGACCGCGGCGGCCGGCGACGGCGCGCCCTCGGGCAACGGCGGCCACGCCGTCAGCGCGAACACCGCCACCTCCGGGAACACCGGCCACTCCGGCGCTTCCGGTGACACCGGCGGCAACGACGCCTGGGTGATGTGCGTGTACAGCACCTGCCTGGCGGGCACCGGTTCCGGTCACTCCGGCGCCACGTCCACGGGCGACTCCGGTGACGCGGCCGACTACAGCGCCACCACCGGTGGCAGCACGGGCAACGGCGGCAACGGTGGCGACGCCGACGCGTGGACGACGACCACGACCGAGGTGGAGGGCGACTGACCGGCTGACTTGTCACGGGAACGGGCGGTGACCGGAACCCCGGTCGCCGCCCGTTCCCGTTGGCACGACTCAGCTCTGGGCGGTCGGCCGCACGACGACCTCGTTCACGTCGACGCCCGCCGGCTGCTCCAGGGCGAACGCGACGGCGCGCGCGATCGACTCCGGCGGTATCGCGATCTCGTCGCGCAGACCGGAGATGCGCGCCCGCAGGTCGTCGTTGCTCGACGCCTCCGCGAACCCGGTGTGCACGAAGCCGGGGAACACCGTGGTGACGCGCAGGAACGGTCCCGCCTCCTGGCGCAGGCCCTCGCAGATCGCCCGGACGGCGACCTTGGTGCCCGCGTAGACCGCCATGCCCGGCGCGACGGTGAACGCCGCGGTGGAGGCGGTGGTGACGAAGTGCCCCGACCCCTGCTCCCGGAACACGGGCAGCGCGGCCGCGATGCCGTGCAGCACGCCCTTGACGTTCACGTCGACCATCTCGTCCCACTCGTCGACCCGCAGGTCGTCGAGCGGCGAGATCGGGCCCGCCCCGGCGTTGCCGACGAGGACGTCGAGCCGGCCGAACCGCTCCCGTGCCAACGCCACCAGCGCGTGCAGGTCCTCCCTGCGGGTCACGTCGGTGCGGGTGTGCACGGCCGTGCCGCCCGCGTCCTCGATCCTGGCGACCAGGTCCGCGAGGCGCTCCTCCCGGCGGGCCCCGAGCACGAGCCGCGCGCCCTGCCGCGCGAGCAGCAGAGCGGTCGCCTCGCCGATCCCGCTGCTCGCCCCGGTGATCGCCACGACCTTGCCGTTGTTCTCAGCCATGACTCCAGCCTGCGACCCGCTCAGCCTGGTATCCAGAGTCGCCTTATTCTGGTACTGGAGGTGCCGGCATGAGCGACCCGACCAGCCGCAGGCACGAGCTGGGCCTGTTCCTGCGCAGCCGCCGCGAACGGCTCACCCCGGCCGAGGCCGGTCTGCCGCGCACATCCCGGCGGCGCACGCCGGGGCTGCGCCGGGAGGAGCTCGCGGTGCTCGCCGGCATCAGCGCCACCTGGTACACGTACCTGGAGCAGGGCCGTGACGTCCAGGCGTCCGACCAGGTGCTCGGGGCGCTCGCCACCGCGCTCGGGCTCGACCGGCCCGAGGAGGACCACCTGTTCCGGCTCGCCGGCCGCACCAGGGAGCACCCGGCCGCCCCCGAGCCGCTGGCCGCCGAGATCGCCGCCGTGCCGGGGCTCCTGCACCCGAACCCGGCGTACGTCATCAACGCCACCTACGACGTCCTCGCGCACAACGAGGCCGCGGCGGAGCTGTTCGGGGACCTCATCGGCACGACGCTGAACTTCGTGCGCTGGACGTTCACGGCCGAGGAGGCGCGGCACGTGGTGGTGGACTGGGAGCCGGAGGCGCGCGGCCTGCTGGCCCGGCTGCGTTCGCTGGCCGGCCGGCACCCCGGCGACGCGCGGTTCACCCGGCTGGTCGACGAGCTGCACGAGACGAGCCGCGAGGTGCGCGCCTGGTGGCCCCACCACGAGGTGCAGGCGCAGCGGCTGGCGGGGCGGAAACGCTTGCGGCACCCCGTTCTCGGGGCGCTCGACTACGCCTTCACGGCGTTCCACCCGGCCGAGCAGCCCGAGCAGACCCTGGTGATCTACTCGGACCCGCGGCCGTGCTGACCGCTCACGCGGCGCGCGGGTAGAGCCGCGCCATCCCCGGTGGTGCGGCGAAGGGCACCCACGTGCCCTCGGCCTGCGCCAGCCGGTCGGCCACCACCCACAGCACGGTGGCGTTGAAGCCGTAGCCCAGGTGCGACGACGAGACCTGGACGCTCTCGCGCCGCGGCCCCGGTTCCTCGACGCACGACTCCCACGACACGATGCCGTCCGTCTTGGAGTAGACCGACGTGGCGGGCACCGGGATCGGCGGCCGCGTCGCCTCCGGCGGCGGGAACTCCTCGCGCGGGATGTGCAGGCGGGACAGCAGCGCGAACGCCGGCATCGCCCGCGACTGCACGGGATCGCTCATGTTGTAGGGCGACCCGAGCGTGATCACCTGGCGCACGCGGTGCGGGTGGTCGCGCGCCATCTCGCGCGCGAAGATCCCGCCCAGCGACCAGCCCACAATGGACACCGGACCGCCGTGCTCGTCGGACACCTTCTTCACCAGCGCATGCATGCCGTCGACCGCGCGGCGCGTCGGGCCGATGTTCGTGCCGAGTCCCCAGCGGTGCACCTGGTAGCCGAGTCCGGACAGGAACCGGCGCAGCATCACCGTGGACGGGTCCGCGGCGCCGAGGCCCGGGAACACGAGCACGGGGTGGCCGTCACCGGAGGGCGCACCGCGCAGCATCGACCGGGTGGCGACGAACTCGCCGACGTCCAGGGCGCAGCGGGTGGGTTCGGTGAGGTACCAGAAGAGTCCGGGAGCGCTGCCTCTGACGAGGCGCAGGGGCGAAGCGGCAGCTTCGAGAGCTTCGTCCGAAGGTACGGCGGACATACGAGCCTCCCCACACGTCGACAACCCCGAGCCGGCGCCCCGAGCGGCTGTGCCCGGTGTCACCATGATGTTTCGTGATCGATCTTTTCGCCAGCACTTTCGAGTCTCGATTCGCCACGCGGAGGTAACGCGTCGGCAACCTCACCGCTGTGCACTGCCTCTCACCTGCATGGACGTCGATTGAGACGGAAAGCTGCTCTAGTGTTTTTCGAGTGGACCGGATGAGCTCGCTCGACGCAGGCTTCTACTTCATCGAGGACGAGAACGTGCCCATGCACGTCGGTTCGGTCCTCGTGTTCGACGGCCCGGTGCCGTCGTACGGCGACGTGATCCGCCTCTTCCTGGCGCGCATGGACCAGGTGCCGCGCTACCGGCAGAAGGTGAAGGCCCTGCCGTTCCACGTGGGCCGTCCGGTCTGGGTCGACGACGACCACTTCAACGTGCTCTACCACGTGCGGCACACCGCGGTGCCGTCGCCGGGCGGGGAGGACCAGCTGCGCAACCTCGCGGGCCGGATCTTCGCGCAGAAGCTCGACGACTCGAAGCCGCTGTGGGAGGCGTGGCTCGTCGAGGGCCTGGAAGGTGGTCGCTGGGCGATCATCTCCAAGGTCCACCACTGCATGATCGACGGGGTGTCCGGTTCGGACATGCTCCAGCTGATCCTGGACTTCCGCGAGGACAGCGTCCTGCCGGAGCCGCCCGAGTGGACGCCGGCGCCGCAACCGTCCACGTTGGACCTCGTGGTCGACGGGGTGCGCGACGCCGTGGTGACCCCGGTGCAGCACCTGGCCGCGCTGCCCGCGTTCGCTCGGAACCTGCGGTCCTTCAGCGAGATCGTCGACTTCGGCAAGTCCGTTCTCGGTTCCCTTCCCGGTACGGCGAAGCGCCTGGTGACGCGCGCGGCGACGTCGTTGAACGGACCCATCGGGCCGCACCGCCGCTGGGTGTGGGCGCGCGCGAACCTGGCCGAGATCAAGCAGATCCGCACGGCCGCGGGCGGCACGGTCAACGACGTCATCCTGACGGCGATCACGCGCGGGTTCCGCGACCTGCTGGAGAAGCGCGGCGAGCTGACCGAGGGCATGGTCGTGCGCACGATGGTGCCCGTGTCGATGCGCAAGGCCGACCAGCACAACGAGCTGAACAACCGCGTCAGCGCCGTGCTGGTGAACCTGCCCGTCGGTGAGGCCGACCCGGTCAGGCGGCTCGCGTCGATCCGCGAGCAGATGGACGACCTGAAGGGCTCGCGCCAGGCCGCCGGCGCCGACGTGATCACGAACCTGTCGAACTTCGCCGCGCCGACGCTGATGGCGCTGGGCTCGCGGACCGCGATGCGGTTCCCGCAGCAGATCCTGCAGACCGTCACCACGAACGTCCCCGGCCCGCGAGTCCCGCTGTACATGCTGGGCAGGCCGCTGGTGGAGATGTTCCCGTACGTGCCGGTCGCCTCGACGATCCGGATCACCGTCGGCATCTTCTCCTACCTCGACCGGTTCACGTTCGGCATCAACGCCGACTTCGACGGCGTGCCGGACGTGCAGCTGCTCGCCGACGGCATCCGGGCCGGGTTTGACGAGATGGTCGCGCTGGCCGCCGAGGCCGCGGAGAGGACCGAGGCCGCACGGAAGGTCGTCGAGGCGGTGCCCGTGGCGAAGGCGCGCGCGGCGAAGCCCCGCGCGCCGCGGGCGACGTCCAAGGCGGCGACCGACGGCGTGCGGCCGAAGGCCTGACAGATCAGCTTTCGGGCGTGCTCAGGCCGTTGGCGTCCATCCACTCCAGCACGCGCTCGGACACCACCTCGGGGATCTCCATCTGGGGCACGTGCCCGATGCCCGCGAACTCGTCGTAGCGCCAGTGCGGGTGCCGGCGCGCGACGAACCGGGCGGCGGCGACGTTGACGAGCCGGTCCTTGTCGCCGCTCATCAGGAACACCGGCACGCGGATCTTGCGCATGGCCGCGTAGTAGGCGCCGCGCCTGGACGTCGTGAGCACGGTGCTGCGCGCGGCCGCGAGGAACGCCTTGTCGAGCCCCTCGACCCCGGCGCGCTCGCCGATGAGGTGCTCCGAGGCGAGCTTGAGCTCCTCGGGGATGCCCGCGGGGTCGGCGCAGACCAGGTCCAGCAGCCGGTCGACCTGCTTGCGCGGGGTCACGGTCCGCGACCTCGCCAGGAACCGTTCGCCCAGCCCCGGCACCGAGTACACGAAGAACGTGCCGAGCATCGTCGGGTCCGGCCGCGTGCCGAGCACCATCGGCAGCGCCGGGTCCACCAGCACCAGACCGCGGACCAGGCCGGGGTCCTCCGCGGTGTGCAGCAGCGAGATCATCCCGCCCATCGAGTTGCCGACGAGCACGACCGGCTCCCCCACGACCTCCTCGACGAACCGGCCGAGCAGCCGCGCGTTGGCCTGCACGGTGGTCTGCCGGCCCTCCGGGTGGGTGAGGCCGTGCCCGGCGAGGTCGACGGCGACCACCCGTGCCCTGCGCGCGAGCAACGGCGCGAGCAGCACCCAGTTGAGGTGCGAGCCGCCGAGCCCGTGCACGAGGACGACCCGCGGCCCGTCGTCCGGTCCGCCGAAGTCGACCCAGTGCACGGGCCCGTCGAGGTCCGCGTGGTGGCTCGTACCGCCGAAGTGCTCCGCAGTCGTCATACCAACCAGTATGTCGCTTGAGGTGACCGGTCGGTAGTGGCCGTCACCTCCACGGCGTCGCGGGCTGGCACCGGTCCGCCGGGATGCGGTCGTCGCCGTACAGGACGGTGCTCGTCCCGGGCTCGTAGTAGCACTCCCCCCACGTGCCCGTGCTGCTGCCCAGCGACCGGCCGTCGGCGTCGTAGGCCTGGACGAGCATTCCCTGGTCGTCGTGCGGGATGCCCCAGGACGGCGGGTAGTGCAGGCGCGCGGCGTACGTGCCGTCGGCGATCCTGGCGTCGACGGTGCGGCCGTCCGCGGTGACCGTCACCCTGGCGACCTTCGCGTCGATCCTGCCGACGGCCGTGCGGTAGCCGGGCCTTCCCGCGGTCTCCTGCCTGCCGGCGACGTCGCCGCCGGCGCTCGTACCGATGCCGTCGACGGAGAAGTGCCCCGGCAACCACCCCACGGCGACCTGCACGAACGCGGCGTTGTAGGCCATGCCGTCCTCCCCGAGCGTGCAGGTCAGCGCCGCGTCGCCGGTGTAGAGCAAGGCCCACCGGGTCTCCTCGCCCAGGTACTGGTGGAGCCTGGCACCGGTGCGGCCCGCGGACCTCGAGCACCCGGACTCGATCGCTTTCACCTCCTCCGGCGGCACCGACGTGACGGTCGTCGCGGGCGCGGTGGTGATGTGGACGGCGGGAGAAGGCGGTGCGGACGGCTGGAACACCACGACGCTGGCGACCACGGCGGCCACCACCGCGGCTCCGGCCAGCACCGGCACGAGCAGGCGCCTTCTCGAGCCGATCCCGCGCTCGACCTCGGAACGGATCCGCGCGTGCCGGCCCGGCGGCAGGTCACGCGTGGGTGGGAGCGTGCTGGTCATCGGTCCTCCCCGGTGGGCACGAGCTCGCGGTGCTGCTGGAGCCTGGACTTGGCCTTGCTGACACGCGCACGCACGCTGCCCTCGGTGATGCCGAGCACCGCCGCCGCGTCGGCGTACGACACCCCGGACCACACGCACAGCGCGAGCGCCTCGCGTTCGTTGCGCGGGAGCCCGGCCACGGCGCCGAGCAGCGCCTTCATCCGCCGCTGGTCGTCGAGGCGCTCGGCCACCCGGTCCGCGTGGTCGGGCACCGGCGGCTCCGCGCCGACCCGCCGCAGGTTCCTGAGCCGGCGGGTGAACGACCGCTGCTCGTTGCGCACCACGTTGGTCGCCACCGCGAGCAGCCACGGCAACGCCGACTCGCGCTCGAGCCGCACGTCCGCGCGCTTGCGCCAGGCCGTGAGGAACGTGCCCTGCAGGTGGTCCTCGGCCTCCGCCCACGACGCGGTCAACCGGAAGCAGTGGTTGTAGACCGCCTTCGCGTGCCGGTCGAACAGCAGACCGAAGGCGTGCGCGCTGCCCCCGGCGGCCTGCGACCACAACCCGCGGTCGTCAGGGTCTTCGGTTGTCATACCCGTTCGTGTCCGCTCGCCCCGGCTCTGTTGGCACGCCTAGGTTGGGGAGCGTGGCACATCTGGGGGTGGCCGAACTGGCGGACGTCGCGCACGCCGCCTACGGCCGGGAACCGTCCCGGCGCCCTGCAACCTCCCGACGCGCCGCCCGTGCCGGACGTCGTCCTGACCCGAGCCCTCGGCCACCTGGACGCCTGCTGCTCCCGCGTCCCGCGCATCGCCGCGGTCCGGTCACGGCTGGAAACCCTGCTGCGCCAACGCCATGCGGCGATTCGGCCGCGCAACACGTACGGGCTGGTCCACGGCGAGCTGGGACCCGACCACGTGCTCGTCGCCGGCGGACGGCCGGCGCTGATCGACGTCGAGGGCGTGATGTTCTTCGACGGCTTGAATTCCGCACGCCTGCTAGACGCCGTGTGACGGGTGGCCGTACAAGCCGGCCCCCGCGATCTCCAGCGTCGTCAGGAACGCAGCAGAAGCCTCGAAGGAGGCCTCGACCAGCTCGGCCGTGTGCGAGAAGTCCAGCGGTGTCACGGCCTGCACGGGCGGGCCCGGCAGGTACAGCACCGGTGCCTGCTGCGAGGCCAGCTCCACCTCCAGCACGGCCTGGTTGCGCATGCCCAGGGTCGCCCAGAACAGCAGCGTCTCGGCGAGCGTCGCCGGCACGGTCGGGAGGTGGCCCGGGAACGCGCAGTCCAGCACCACCAACGACTTCGCGCCCATCGCCAGGGCCTGGCGGATGGGCACGTTCGCGAGCACGCCGCCGTCGTAGAGGACGCGGTCGCCGATCTTCACGGGCGGGTAGACGCCGGGGATGGCGGAGCTGGCGAGGATCGCCGGGACCAGCGGGCCCGTCGTGATGTTCACGGCCTCGCCCGTCACGCAGTCCACCGACACCGCGCCGAACGGCAGCGCCAGGTCCTCGAACGACGTGGTGCCGTCCAGGCCCTCGGCCAGCACGCCCGCCAGGCCGGTGTTCGGGAAGAGGTAGGTCTTGTTGGTGCGCAACGACCTCAGCTGCGCGAGCGGGCCGCCGGGGAACACGCGTTGGCGCGTCATGCCCTCCCACATCACGGCCAGTCTGGCGGCCGCCTCGTCCGGGTCGAGGGCGAGCAGCAAGCCGTTCACCGAACCGACCGACGTGCCGACGACGAGGTCGGGGCGCACGCCGTGGTCGTGCAGCGCGCGCAGCATGCCCACCTGCGCCGCGCCGAGGCTTCCGCCGCCGCCGAGCACGAACCCGACCGGTCCTGGCAGTTCGATCGTCACGTCCCGTGATCCTAGGTCTCACCAGCCGGAACGGCTGGTTTCGGCTGACACTGAAGTCATCAAGCCTGGTGAACGAGCAGCGGGATCGCCATCTCCTGCCGCGTGCGGGCGCCGTGGAAGCCGCGCAACGCGTTCCACGTGGGTTCGGCCTGGCTGCGCAGCAGGACCGCGGAGTCCTTCATCACCACGACGAGGTCGCCGATCCGGTCGGCCGCGAGCGGGCTGACCGGGCCGAACCACCCGGCGTCCACGGCGTCCTCGCGCGTCAGCACGTCCGCCCGGTCGCCCAGCACCGAACGCCACACGTCCAGCACCTCGCCGCTCGACGTGTGCAGGTAGCGCACGCGCGGTTCGCCCGCGATCACGCGCACTCCCTGCCACAGCTGGGGTTCGGTGTCGAAGTCGATCCGGTCGTCCGCGGTGATCATGCCGTGGTCGGCCGTGACCACCAGCAGCGCGCCGGACGGCAGCCTCGACGCGATCCGCTCGGCGAGCACGTCCACGAACTCCAGCTGCAGCAACCACTCCTCGGAACCGGGGCCGTAGAGGTGCCCGATCGTGTCGAGGTCGGGGTGGTAGGCGTAGCAGAACGCGCGGTCCTGCTCGACGCCCGCGACCGCCCCGAGCACGAGGTCGCCGAAGCCCGCCGTGCCGCGGAACCACGAGCCGCGCAGCACCGCCCTGGTGAGCCCGCTGCCGCGGTGGGCGATCGGCGCGACGGCGCTGACCGCGACACCGGCCGCGGCCGCGCGTTCGAACACCGTCGGGTGCGGCTGCACGACCTCGGGCACGAGCGCCTTGCGCAGGTCGTGGTGGTGGTCGCCGGCCCGTGTCCAGCTCAGCGAGTTGAGCACCTCGTCGCCCACGGCGAACGTGTAGCCGACGATG
>NZ_DASVFL010000040.1:0-2683 GCF_036380075.1 Lentzea sp.
GGCGCCGTCCGCGTCGCCTCGAACTCGCAGATCTCGTACTTCACGAGCTTCTGCTCGGCCCACGGGTCCGTGGCGAGCAGCGCCTCGAGCTTGCCGCGGGGCATGGGCCGCGTGATGATCACGCCGCCCGTCCTCGGCACCTGGCGCCCCGAGGCGAGGAACAGGCCTCGCTCGTACTGCTTCTCGACCCACGTGCGGTGGTCGGGGAGGGCGTAGTCGATCTGTTCGAGTGGCGCGTCGTACTTCAGCAGCACGATGAACATGCGTTGACGGTAGACCTATACTCGGTGCCGTGCGCACGATGAACGCCTTCTGGTGGGCCGCTTTCAGGCGGCCGGAGTAGCTGTGCGCTGACGCGAACACAGGCCGCCCGCGACGGGCGGCTTTTTTGTGCGTTTCGTCCGGGCGGTCCTCACGAAAGGACCAACCATGATCCGGCTCTCGGCCATCACCCCCTCCGGCCAGGTCCACCTGGGCAACTACCTCGGCGCCCTGCGGACGTGGGCGCGGGAGGGCACCCACGAGGACGTCTACTTCATCAGCGACCTGCACGCGATGACGTCCTCGCACAACCCGCAACGCCTGCGATCCATGACGCGCGAGCAGCTCGCGGTGCTCGTGGCGTCCGGCATCGACCCCGCCAGCGTGTGCGTGCAGAGCGACCTGATCCGCGAGCTGGGAGCGCTCAACTGGGTCCTGGAGTGCACCTGCACGTACGGCGAGGCCGCGCGGATGATCCAGTTCAAGGAGAAGTCGCTCGGGCGCGAGTCGGTGCGGCTGAGCCTGCTCACCTACCCGGTGCTGATGGCGGCGGACATCCTCCTGCAGGGCACGTCGGAGGTGCCGGTCGGCGAGGACCAGCTCCAGCACGTCGAACTGGCGCGGGCGCTGGCCCGCCGCTTCAACCACGCGTACGGCGAGGCGTTCATCGTGCCGACGGCCGTGGTGCCGAAGGTGGGTGCGCGCATCAAGGACCTTTCGGACCCGGCGCGCAAGATGGACAAGTCCGCGCAGAGCTCGGTGGGCGTGGTGTTCGTGCTCGACGAACCGGACCTGGTGCGGCGCAAGGTGAAGCGGGCCGTCTCGTCGGCCGAGGGGATCGCGAACCTGACCGAGGTCCTCGCCTCCTGCACCGGCAAGGAGCCCGAGGACTACACGAGCAGGTTCGCCGACCTCAAGAACGTCGTGGCGGAGGCGGTGATCGAGGAGCTGCGGCCCGTCCGCGACCGCACGCTGGAGCTGCTCGCCGACCCGGCCGAGCTCGACCGCATCCGCCGGGCGGGCGCGGAACGGGCGCGCGACCGGGCGCAGCACCGGCTGAACGCGGCACTTCGCCTGTCCGGGCTCAGTTGAGGAGCTCCTGAAGGGCCGGCACCAGCACCCGGTCCGCCGGCAGCCAGTCCACACCGGGCAGCTCGCCGGCGGTGAGCCACCGGACGGCGTTGTGCTCCAACGCCTCCGGCTCACCGCCGTCGAGCGTCGCCGCGAAGATCCGCAGCACCAGGTCGCGGCGCAGCGGCACGTCCGGCCCGACCTGCTCGCCGGCGGTCACGGCCACCCCGAGCTCCTCGACGCACTCGCGGGCCAGCGCCTCCTCCGGCTTCTCCCCCGACTCGACCCGCCCGCCGGGCAGTTCCCACCGCCCCGCCTGACTCTCCGGATAGGACCGCTGCTGCGCCAGCAACCGTCCATCCCGGACGATCGCCGCCCCGACCACGACCCGCGCCTCGCGCAGCTGTTCGCACCGCGCCGCCAGCAACGCCGACCGCTTCCGCAGCACCCGCAACGCGATCCCGCGCGCGACGGTGACGTCCGCGAACCGTCCGACCGGACCGCGCACGGACTTCCAGCCGACCCGGTCGACCACCAGCGTCCCCGCTCCGGTGACGACGAGATCGGTGTGCAGCTCCAGGAAGTCCCCGGCAGCCGACACACCGGACAAATCAGCCCGCGTGACCGTCAGCCGCACACCGAGCGGCCCGGTGAGCACGTCTCCCAGGCACAGCAGCGGTCCCGGGACCTCCACGCCGAACCCGCTGATCAGCGCGGTGTCCAGCAGGGCTCCGGCGACCACGGCAACAGGCGCGTCGACCAGCGCCGACGCTCGCAACTCTGGCACCGGAGTTGACTACCAGGACGGCCAGCGGATCTCCAAACGCGCACCCCCGGCCGGCGACTCGGCGGCCAGCACCGACCCCCCGCGCCGCCGCACGAGGTGCGCCACCAGCGCGAGCCCGAGCCCAAACCCGCCGGAGCGCCGCCCGCGGTCCTCCTCGACCCGGTAGAACCGGTCGAACACCTTCGCCCGGTGCTCCACCGGAATCCCGTGCCCGTCGTCGTCCACGAGCAACCGCACGTCCCGCCCGACCGGCACCAGCGTCAGCGTGATCGTGGAGAACGCGTACCGGGCCGCGTTGCGCAGCAGGTTGTCCAGCACCAGCTCGACCTCGGACCGGGTGGCCGACACGAGGCAGGCCGACGGCGGAGCGTTCAGCCGCACCAGCAACTCCGTGTCCAGCCGCGAGATCGCCGCCTCCGCCTCCAGCACGAGGTCCACGGCCTCGGCCCGAGGCGGCGCCGCGGTGTCGGCCCGCGCCAGGATCAGCAACGAGTCGACCAGGGCGCTGAGCCGGATCGACTCCTCGACCACCGACTCCAGCACCTCGATGGAGAAGTCCGGATC
>NZ_DASVFL010000041.1:0-18494 GCF_036380075.1 Lentzea sp.
GACCTCAAGACGCGCGAGAACCTGGTGGCGCAGATGCGTTCGTCTGCCGTCGCGGCCCTGGAGACCGCGCACCGCCAGCGCGCGCAGGAGGACGCGGCGGTCGACGCCGTGCTGCGGCTGCTGCGGCGTCTCGCGGAGGACCTCCAGGCCGCCGACGCGCTGAGCGACCCGTTGCGCGAGCACCTGCGCCTGGCGGGCATGGACGCCGGCCTGGCTCCGGAGGTGCCGCAGGTCCCGGCCGCCGAGGCAGGCGTCACGACGGCGTCGGTGCGGGCCAAGCCGGACCCCGAGGCGGGGCCGCTGCCGATCGAACGCCGGGTGCCGCCGGCCGCCGCGACCGAGGACGTGCTGGCCTCGCTGTCGTCGGTGGTCGACCAGACGACGGGCATCGCTTCCCTGGCACGCCAACGGGGTGCGCTCGCCCTGTCGCTGCACGAGCAGGCGCTGGCGCTCGACTCGCAGCAGCGCGAGGTGGAGTCGTTGCGGCAGAAGGCCCGCGACGCCCAGCTCGGCGCGACCGAGGCGACGTCGTTGCGCAACCAGGAGATGCAGGAGCTGGCCGAGGTCGTGCAGGCCTGGCTGGAGCAGGTCGAGGTGTGGACGTCCAGCGGCCCGCTGCTCGACGAACGCCCGTCCGACGCTCTGAAGCTGCCGCGGACCGCGGACCCGGCGGCCGCCGCGAAGCTGGGCGCGACGGCCCGCGAGTGGGTCGGTCCTCTGGTGCGGGCCGCCAGGGACGCGGCGCACGCGTTCACGCGGCAGCGCGCCGATCTGCGGGGCCGTCTCGACGCGCTGGACGAGGAGCTCATCGGTCTGCGGTCCGGTGACGAACGGGTGCCGGTGCCCGGCCGGTACACCTCGGCGGACCGGGACCCGGCCGCCGGCGCGCCCTTCTACCGGCTGGTGGACTTCGCGCCGGCGCTGACCGACGGCGAACGGGCGGGGCTGGAGGCAGCGCTGCAGGCCAGCGGGCTGCTGGACGCCTGGGTGACGCTCGCCGACACCGAGCTGAACGACGTGCTGGCGGTCGCGAGCTCCCCGGTCGGTGGCCGCACCCTCGCGGACGTGCTCGTGCCCGCGGTCGAGGGGTCTCCGGTACCGGAGGGGTTCGTCGCGGACCTGCTGCGCGCGGTGTCGCTGGACGACCGGGACACGTTGAGCCTCACCACGGACGGCGTGTGGCGCTCCGGCGTGCTGACCGGCCGCTGGACCAAGCCCGAGGCCGAGTTCATCGGCGCCGGTGCGCGGGAGGCCGCGCGCGGACGCCGGATCGCCGCGCTGGAGGAGGAGCTCTCCGACCTGCGGGGCCGGCTCGGCACCGCCGAGGACGAGCTGGCGCGCGCCCACGAGCACGTCGCCACGTGGGAGGCGCACGTCGCGGCGTTCCCCGGCGACGGCGAGCTGATCGCGAAGCACAGCCGCGTCCAGGCCGCCGAGGAGTCCGCAGCACGGTCCCAGCAGCGCACGTTCGAGCTGCGGGAGGCGTTGGAGAACGCCCAGTCGCGTCTCGAGGCGGCGCGCGGCGAGCTGACCCGGCAGGCGGGCGACGCCGGGCTGCCGGCGGACACCGAGGCGCTGCGCCAGGCCCAGGCGGCGGCCTCGGAGGCCCAGCGGACGGCCGACCTGCTCGGCGACGCGGTGAAGAGGCGGTGCCAGGGCACTATCTCCGACCTCGCCGACGCCTCGCACCGCTACCACGAGGCCGTCGCGGACCGGCAGACCGCCGAGGCCGACGCCGACAGCCGGTGCGTCGACCACGCGTCCCAGGCCGGGACCCTCGCCGAGCTGACCGACGCGGTCGGCGGTGAGGCCAAGGAGATCAGCGAGCAGCTCACGTCGCTGGAGAGGTCGCGCAGGAGGATGCGCGAGGACCTCAAGGGCGTGCGGGAGAGCATCACGACCGCCCGTGAGCAGGCGGCGAAGCTGGAAGCGTTGCTGGAGACCAACTCCGCGCAGGTCGCCGAGTCCGAGGAGGCCCTGGGACGGGCGTCCGCGAACTTCCAGGCGACCGTGCGGGCACCGGGTCTGCTCGCGGCGGCGTTCCCCGAGGTGCCGGAGGAAGCCCTGGTGCGCCAGGCCATCGCGGACGCGGGCGACCGGCGCGGCGGCACCGAGGCGACCGTGATCGCGAAGCTCCAGGCGTTGCAGACCTCGCTGGCCGGCAGCCACGACATCGCCGCCGAGCAGCACGCGGGCCTGCTGACCGTGACGGTGACCGGCGAGGAGGGCGCGAAGCCCGTCGCCGTCGCCGCCCGCCAGGTGACGGCGAAGCTGGCCGAGCAGCGCGGGTTCCTCGACGAGCAGTACCAGGGGATCTTCGCCGACTACCTGATCCGCGACCTGGCCGAGTGGCTGCGCGGGCAGATCACCGTCGCCGAGGACCTCACCAAGCGGATGAACGAGGTGCTCGGCCAGGCCCGGTCCAGCCAGGGCGTGCACGTGAAGCTGTCGTGGAAGTCGTCCGGCGCGCTCGACGACCAGACGCGCCAGGCGCTCGCGCTCGTGCGGTTGCCGTTCGGCGAACGCACCCCCGAGCAGGACGCCACACTGCGCCGCGTCTTCACCGAGCGCATCGAGAACGAACGCGACACGCACTCCGGTGGCTACGCCGAGATCCTGTCTCGGGCGCTCGACTACCGGACGTGGCACCAGTTCACGGTGACCGTCGCGGACACCGGTCCCGACGGCAACCCGCGCGAACGGCGGCTGCGCCAGCTGTCGTCCGGTGAGACGCGGCTGATCTCGTACGTGACGCTGTTCGCGGCCGCGGCGAGCTTCTACGACGCGGTGAGCGACGAGTTCGACCCGCTGCGGCTGGTGCTGCTCGACGAGGCCTTCGAACGGCTCGACGACCCGACGATCGCGCGCATGCTCGGTCTGCTGGTCGACCTCGACATGGACTGGGTGATCACCTGGCCGTCCGGCTGGGGCGTGTCCGACAAGATCCCGCGCATGCACATCTTCGACGTGCTGCGGCCGAAGAACGGCCGTGGCGTCGCGTGCACGCAGACGACGTGGGACGGCGCGGCGCTGGATCGGATCGACCCGTGAACCTCGACTCCCCTGAGCTGGCCGAGCTCTGGCGCCTCGCCCGCGAGACGATGGAGGGCGGCGGCCGGTCGGCGTTCAGCTTCCGCGTCGAGGACGAACGCACCGCCACCGCGCTGGGTGAGCTGCTGCGCAAGCCGATCGCCCACCCGGCACGCCGGCAGATCTCGTTGGCTCGTCTGGACGAACACGTCCGCGCGCACGGCAGCACGTTGCCCGAGGTCCTGGAATCGGTGCACGGCAAGCCGATCGGCATGGCGTCCGCGGAAGAGGCCTCCACCGCGGACGCCGTGCTGAAGTTCGCGCTGCGCGAGCACGGTCTGCTCAACGAGCCGTGGACGGCCGAGTGGATCGAGCACGTCCGCCGGTACGGCAAGATCCCGCAGCCCGCGCTGCCGATGATCGCGAACCAGGCCGCGGCGGTCCTCGCCCGGTTGAGCCGCGCACCGCGCCGCTGGACGACCCGGTTCGCGTTGGCGGGCAACGACCTCGACGACGGCCGCCCGCTCACCCGCGTCGTCGGCAAGGCGTTGCAGCTCGCCGGCACCGACTGGGAACGCTCGGGCGTGCTGCCCGACGCCTACGGCAACCCGGTGCTGACCTCGCAGGGCTACCTGACGCTGAACGACTCGCTGGCGGCGCGGGAGGTCACCGTCGTCCGCAGCCCGCGGCTGCTGGAGTCCGGCGTGCCCGGCCCGTTGGTGGTGCTCCCGAACGGCCTGACGCCGCAGGCGAAGCACCACCTCGACGGCAAGACCGTCCGGTGCCACCACGACTTCACGCCCGAGGGCGTCCGCGTCACGAACGAGGTCCTCGCCTGGACGGGCGGGTCGGCGTGGCGGATGTCGGCGGCCGACTACCGGGAAGCCGTCGCCACCCTGATCGCGCGCGGCGTCGAGCTGCCGACGTTGAACACCCGGCCGGAGCCCGCGAGCTGGGACCCCGACCTGGCCGGCACCATGGCGACCACCGGTCTCATCGTCACCGAGGAGCACGTCCTGCCGTCACTGCTGTGACGTCTCCGGGGGCGCGTACCGCTTCACGTCCCAGCGGTCGTGGCCCTCCATCAGCTTGCGCCCGATCCGCCGCAGGTCGGCGAGGTCGCGTTCGCTCAGCAGCTCGGTGAACTCCTCGGCCAGCGACGCCCGGTAGACCCGCGCCGTCGTGCCCGTGCACATCCGCTCGCCTTCGGGAGTGAGCACGGCGATGACCAGCCGCCGGTTGTCCGCCGGCTGTTCCCTGCCGACCCAGCCGCGCTTGACCAGCCGTTCGACCAGGCGCGTGACGCCGGACGGGCTGACGTCGAGCAGCTCGACCAGCTCGGACATCTGCAGCCGCCCGCCGTTGTGGTGCAGCTGGTAGAGCGCCACGTGCTCCAGCAGCGAGCACCCGGCCTCGGCCTCCATGCGCCGCCCGAGCGCGGCCTTCACGGCGTCCACGCCCTGCTGCGCGTACAGCCACGAGTAGATCGGCTCCGTCACCCGGCCATCCTAAAACAGGTTTGACGACGGGACGTTTTCATACTCAAATGTTGAGTATGAAAACCTCACCGGACGTCACCGTCGTCGGCGCGGGCCCCGTCGGCCTCCTGCTGGCGTGCGAGCTGGCTCTCCAGGGCGTCCGCACCACCGTGCTCGAACGCCTCACCGCGCGGTCCGGCACCATCAAGGCCCAGATGATCAGCGGCCTCACCCGGCAGATGCTCGGCATGCGCGGCCTCGGTCCCGCGGTCGACGCCGCGAGCGAGCGCGAAGCCGCCGGGCTCTCGTGGCGCCCCACCGGTTCCACCGGTCACTTCGCCGGACTGTTCAAACTGGACGGTCTGCCGCTCGTGATGCTGTCCCAGCAGGCGTTGGAACACATCCTCGAAACCCGCGCCGTCGAACTCGGCGTCGAGATCCGCCGCGGTGTCGGGGTGACGGACCTCGACCTCGGTTCGGAGTACGTCGTCGGCTGCGACGGCGGCCGCAGCACCGTCCGCGGGCTCGCCGGCTTCGACTTCCCCGGCACCGGCCCGACCCTGACCGGCTACCAGGCCGTCGTCGACCTGGACGGCGACGTCCCGCACGGCTGGCACCGCACCCCGACCGGCATCCACGCGTTCGGCCCGCTGAAGGGCCGGATCATGCTCATCGAGTTCGACGGCCCGCCGGCGAGCCGCGACGTCTCCCGCGCTGGCCTGGAAGCCGCCCTGCGCCGGGTGAGCGGGCTCGACGTCCGGATCACCCGCGTCCACACCGCCACCACCTGGACCGACAACACCCGCCAGGCCACCACCTACCGCCGCGGCAGCGTCCTGCTCGCGGGCGACGCCGCGCACGTCCACTCGCCGTTCGGCGGCCAGGGACTCAACCTCGGCCTGCAGGACGCGGTCAACCTCGGCTGGAAGCTCGCCACCGGCGACTCCGCCCTGATCGACACCTACACCGCCGAACGCCACCCGGTCGCCGACCGCGTCCTGCGCAACACCCTCGCCCAGGTCGCGCTGACCCGCCCGGACCCGCGGTCGCGCGAGCTGCACTCGCTGGTCAGCGACCTGCTCGACCTGCCGGAGGTGAAGGCCCGGATCTCCGCGATGGTGCAGGGCACCGACATCCGCTACGACACCGGCTGCTCCCACCCGCGCGCGGGCACGTTCGTCGCGGGCCTGGACCTGTCCGACGGCAAGGGCGCTGTCACCGTGGTCGACGGTCTGGAGGCGGTCGTCCGTCCCGACGGTTACATCTCGCACATCGGCGAATGAGCGTGTTCGCCTGCGTCGGCCGGACGTCCTCGCCAAGATGGGGCGCATGAAACCGCACCACTGGCCGCTCGTCGCACTAGGCGTGTCCGCAGCCGCCGCGATCGCCTTCGTGGTCGTCGTGGGCGCGGGGTCGCCCGCCGCGAACATGGGGGTCATCCTCGGCGTTCCGCTGGTCGTGACGTACCTGGCGCACCTCGCGTCGAAGCGCGCGCCGGGCAAGGTGCTGTTCGAGTTCCGCGTCGACCCGCGGCCCAGCTGGTACAACGACGCCGTCGAGGTCACCGGGAACGGCCTGGAGATCACGGCCAACTCCGGCGGCGGCCGGATGGCGTCCAGCGGGCCGCGGAAGATCACCTACGGTTTCACCGACCTGCTCGGTATCAGCACGCGGCCGGCGGTGGCCGGTGAGGCGCCGTGGATCACGCTGACCGACGGCCGCGGGCTTCCCGTGCCGGCCGGGGACGTCGTGGTGCTGCGGACGACGTCGGGCGAGCAGGTGCTGCCGGTCGACGAGCCGCAGAAGTTCGTTTCCCTCGTGCGGTCCCGGGTTCCGGGCCTCGCCGAGGTCCACTCCGGAGCCGTGGTCGCGGACAGCAACGAGGTCGGCGACGCTCCTCCCCCTGTCGGAGAACGCACCACTCCAGTTCAGGGACCGGCCGTGTCACCCAGTGGACCTCCGCTCGCGGTGCGGTGGCTGGTCGGCGCGGCACTGGCGTTGGCCGGAACCGTGGTGCTGCCGGTGGTCGCGCTGCTCGCGACTGCCGGTGTTCCGCGGATCGGGCTGGCGGCACCGGTCATCGCGGGTGTGGTGTGGGTGCTGAACCGGAACGTGCCCCGCGTCTGGGGCAGGGTGGCGTTCCTCGCGGTGCCGGTCAGCGTGTTCTGGCTGCTCGGCAAGGGCGGCTACGCCTGGATCGCCGTCCTGGTCCTGTGCCCGGTGCTGGGGTTCCTCGGCGGTCGGATGTTCCGGCTGGGCGCCGACCTGGGCCGGAGCGTCGAGGTGCGGGTGCCGTTGCGCGATGGCGGGTCGCTGTACGTGCAGCGGGACAGGTTGGTGCACAAGCTGAACAAGTCGCACGAGGGCGGCATCCACCCGCGCGCGATGTGGCTGGGGGATCTCACGCTGGTGCAGCCGGGCACCTCGCCCGACCTCCAGGCGTGGCCCGTTCCCGGTGGGATCAAGATGCCCGTCGGCAGGAGTCCGATGCTGCGCCTGGTCGCGCGGCCACAGCAGTGGATCCTGCCCGTGGCGCAACCGGGCGAACTCGCGGAGCTGATCCGGTCGCGCCAGGGCTCACCGGCGCGGCCCGAGCAGATGTCGGTCGAGGAGTGGCGCGCACTGCAGGGGTGGGCCGTGCGGCGGACCACCGGGACGAACCGGGGCAACTACACGACCTCGGGCATCGGCTGGCGGCTGTTCGCCGCGGCGTTCACCGGCAGCTTCGCCCTGATGTTCCTCACCCTCGGCCTGTGGGGCGGGGCGCTGGTCACCGTGCCGCTGACCCTGGGACTGCTGGCCGACTGGTGGCGGGTCAGGAACCGGATGCGCCTGGCCGAGCACCACGTGCTGCCGCCGGGCAGCCGGGACTGGGGCGAAGTCCGTCCGGACCACGCCCCGCTTCCCGGCTGGCAGCCCTACCGCTGAGGCGGGTCGGGCAGGTCGAGGCTCCCGACCATCCTCGGCGGGTTCGCCGACGACGTGACCTGGTAGTCGCTGTCGTGCGGGTCGTTGACGTTGTTCGGCCCGCCGTCACCGGGGATCCGGCTCGCCCGCTCTGAGCCCCAGCCGCCCTGGTACGGGTTGTCGACGTTGGCGCGCGTGGTCGTGCCCTCCGGCGAGACGAAGGTGTGGCCCTGGGTGTTGGACCCGGCGGTGTACTGGCCGTCGGGTGACGTGCCGGTGTCCCAGGTCGAGGACAGGCCCTCGTGCCGGTTGCTCATCCCGCCGACCGCGCCGCCGACCGCGCCGGAGGTGCCGCCGGACAGGATCGCCGAGCCGAAGTCGTCCAGACCGACCTTGCCGTGCGCGAGGTTGTTCAGGACGTTGCCGCCCGCGCCCGCGACGGCGCCTTCCACCGCGCCCCGGCCGGCGGCCTGGACGAAGTTGCTGGTCGTGTTGCCCAGCGCGGAGCTCCCCGCGCCGACCAGGCCACCCGCGACACCGGCGGCGACACCCGCGATGCCCGCGTCGACCGTCTTGCCGACGTCCCACGACTTCCGCTCGCCCGTGGCGAACTGGAGGGTCTGGATGGCGACGTCCACGCCGACGTTGATCGCCAGGTTGATGACGATCTGCTTGAGCAGCTGCTGGAAGATCATCTGCACGGTGATGCGGGTCGCCGCCTGCGCGATCGGGACGCCCGCCGTGGACGCGCCGAACGTCGCCACCGCCGACGCGATCATCGCGGCGATCTGCGCCGCCAGGATGATCAGGGCGGCGATGATGCTCAGCTTCGTGTACTCGATGCCCAGCGCGGCGTTGTCGCAGCCCGCCGCCAGGTCCGTGCAGATCTGCTGGAGGTTGACCAGGTAGGCGTCGCCCTCGGTGTACTTCTGCCAGTACTCCTTGAACTTCTCCGCGGTCTGGCCGCTCATGCAGCCCAGCGCGGCCGAGGACGCGCCGTTGCCGTCGGAGAGCACGTCACCGACGGACTTGGCGGCGGCCTCCCACGCGTCGCGCATGGCGCGCAGCTTGGTCTCGTCGCCCTCCGGCCACGACGCGCCGACGACGATCGGCGTGAGCCACTGGACGGCGCCCGGGATCTCGATGCCCATGAGTCAGTTGCCTCCCAACGACCGGGCGCTGCCCTGGTCGACGGCTTCCCACGTGTCGGCGGAGGCGTCGAGACCCTCGCGGATCGAGTGGATGCCCTCCACGAGTGCCGGGAACGCCTGGGACGCCGTCTCCGCGATGGGCAGGTACGTCTTCGCGAACTCCTTGCCCGCGTCGTCGCCGCCCCAGCAACCGTTGTTGGCGTCGAGGACGCCGCGCAGGGTGTCGAAGGCGGTCTGCAGCTTGTCGCCCGCCGCCGAGAACTTCGGCGAGGCCGAGCGCAGCGCTGTCGGGTCTACCTCGAAGCTCGTCACCACTGGCCTCCTCGACGGTCCATGAAGGACTCCGGCGGCTCGTCGTCGTCACGCCGCTGCGGCTGCGGTGGCGCCGGCGGCGGGGTGAACGACTGCGGGACGGGCGGCGGCGCCGGGATGAGGTCCTTGATCGACGGCATGCCCGGGAACAGGTCCGGCAGGTCGGGCAGGCCCTCCTGGTACGGCGCGAGGACGGCGTCGGCCTGCTCGCGCGCCGCGAGGGCGGCTTTCTGGATGGTCGCGACGACGCTCTGGCCCAGCTTCTCCGGGGTGCTGCGGTCGAACGCCGACGGCGCGAACGTGACGCCGGTGACGATGCCACCGGCGTTCACCGTGACCTCCACGAGGCCGTCCTGCGAGGTCGCACGGCCGACCTTGGACATCGCCTCGTTCTGCGCCTGCTTCAGCTCGGCGGTCTGCCGTTCGAGGTTCGCCAGCATCGAGTCGACCTGGCCGCGCAACGCCGCGTTGCGCGCCTCGAGCTCCGGGTTGTTCATGAGCCCCCTCGCGTTCGGTGTGATGTACGTGACCACGCCACTCGGCAAGAGGCTAATCGGCGCAACCGCGCCACGCCGTCGGTTCGGCGGAACTCACCCGGTGTAGTTCGCTCCTGACCAGCTCTGGAGCATCCGGAACGCGATGGACGCCCCGCCGGCCAGCCACAGCCCCGGCACGCTCCCTGGCTCCTCGATGGCCTTGCGGACGTCCGCCTTCGGCACCCACTTGGCCTCGGCGATCTCCCCGTCGGCGAGCAGCAGCGGCGCCGACGGGTCGGCCACCGCCTCGAAGCCGACCATCAGCGACCGGGGGAACGGCCACGGCTGCGAGCCGAGGTAGCGGATGTCGCGGACGGGCAGCCCGACCTCCTCGTGGATCTCCCGCGCCACGCACGCCTCCAGCGACTCGCCGGCCTCGACGAACCCGGCGAGCACCGAGAACCGGCCCTCCGGCCACTCGGGTCCGCGGGCCACCAGCACCTGGTCGGCGCCATCGTGCACCAGGCAGATCACCGCGGCGTCGGTGCGCGGGTACTCCTCGCGCCCGCACCCCGAGCACACCGAGGTCCAGCCGGACTTCTCCAGCACGGTCCTGGCGCCGCACTTGGCGCAGTACTTGCCGAGCCGGTGCCACTGGAACAACGCGGCGGCGGTCGTGAAGAGCCCCGCCCACACGTCGTCGAGTGTCGCGCCGGCCTGGCGCAGGTCCAGCCACTGCGGTTCGTCGGTGTGCTCCGGCGGGCCCCAGGCTCGTGCGGGCGGCACCTCCTCGCCGTCCTCCGCCGGCATCAGCACGGCGAAGTACGCCACGCCGTCCTGCTCGCCCAGCAGGACGGCGTTCACGGGCGGCTGGTCGCCGAACTCGGTGGCCGGGCGGTCGACCACCCGCGTGCCGCGGTCGGCGACCAGGGTGCGGCCGCGCGTGTCGACGACCAGGACGCGTGCCTTGGGCCAGAGCGCGGCGAGCGCGGAATCGTTGCCGCGCAACGGCTCGTTGCGGTCCACCGCGGTCCGCGACAGCGCGGGCAGACCGACCAGGTCGAAGGTCACTGGAACGAGACCCCGCCCAGCGCGGACAGCTTCGGCTTGAGCTGCTCGGCGTCACCGACGAGCACACCGGTGAAGTTGCCGGGCGCGAAGAACTCCAGCGCCGCCGCCGCGACCTGCTCCGGCGTCACGGCCTGGAGCCGCTGCGGGTGCGCCACCAGCCAGTCGATGCCCAGGCCGAGGGCGACGATGTTCACGACGAACGACGCCAGGCCGGACTGCGAGGACGTGGAGGTGAGCAGCGTGCCGATCGCGTAGCTGCGGGCGATGTCCACTTCGGACTGCGACGGCGGGACCATGCCCAGCCGCGCCAGCTCGTAGCGGGTCTCCAGCAGCGCCGCCGCCGTCACGTCCGACGCCGTGTCCGCGTCGATGAGCAGCGTGGCGCCGTGGATGGTGAACTCGGGGTGCGAGCGGGCGCTGTAGGTGTAGCCCTTGTCCTCGCGGATGTTCTCGACCAGGCGCGACGAGAAGAACCCGCCGTAGACGAGGTTCGCGAGCTGCAGCGCCGGGTAGCGCTCGTCGGTGCGCGGGATGGCCTGCGCGGCGAGCCGGATCTGCGACTGCACGGCACCGGCGCGGTGCACCAGCAGCACGTCACCACCTTCGACGGCGGGCAGCGGCGGCAGCTGGACGGCCTCGCCCTCGCCCTGCCACGCGCCGAGCGTCTCGCCGATGCGCGCGACGGCCTCGGCCGGCTCGACGTCGCCGACGACCACGAGGACCGAGCCGCGCGGCAGCAACGCCTTGGCGTGCAACGCGGCGACGTCCTCGCGGGAGACGGCGGCGACCTCGTCGGCCTCCGGCATCTCCTTGGCGTACGGGTGGTCGCCGTAGAGCCTCTTCTGCAGCGCCTCGCGCGCGATGACGCTCGGCTGCGAGCGGGCGATGGTGATGCGCTCGACGAGGCGGCCGCGTTCGCGCTCGACCTCGTCGGCCGGGTAGGAGGCGTTCGTCAGCACGTCGGCCAGCACGTCGAGCACGGTGCCGAGGCCGCTGGCCAGCGCGTTGCCGGTGAAGCTCAGGCGCTCCGGGTCGACCACGGCGTCGAGCTCGCCGCCGACCAGCGCCAGCTCGGTGTCGATCTGCACGCGCGAACGCGACTCCGTGCCGGTGAGCACGGTGTTCGCCAGGATCTCCGCGACCGCGGAGTGCTGCGAGCCGGTGCCCGAGGCGGCCGGGTCCGCGAACGGGACGCGCAGCCGCACCTCGACCATCGGCACGGTGGCGCGCTTGACGGCGATGACGCGCAGGCCGTTGGGCAGCACCTCGTCCACAGAGGACAGCTCGGCGGCCGCCTTCTGCGAGCCCAGCTCCGGCAGCGGGCGCGCGCCGGTGGTGGTGCGACCGATCTCCTCGGCGGTGCGGTGGGTCTTTGCCGAGGTCACTGGGCTCCTCCGGTGGGCTTGACGAGAAGAAGGGCGCGGGCGTCGGGACGCAGCGCCTTGGCGGCGGCGGACACCTCGTCCACGGTCACGGACGCGATGCGCTCGGGCAGTTCGTAGATCAGCTCGGCGCGGCCGAACAGCAGCTCCGCGGAGCCGAGGCCCAGCGTGCGGTTCGTGAGCCGGTCGTGCTCCTTGTGCATGGTCGACACCCAGCGGGCCGTCACCTTGGCGAGCTCCTCGGCCGACGGCGGCTCCTGCGCGAGCTTCTGGAGCTCCTCGTCGATGGCCGCGACGACCTGGTCGGGCGAGACCTCGGCGGTGTGGATGGCGGTGATGCTGAACGTGTCCGGGTCGCGGGCCTCCAGCGGCCCGAACAGGCCGCAGCCCGCGTTCAGGTCGATCACGATGCCCTCGCGGTGCACGAGCCGCTGCTGCAGGCGCGAGCTGTCGCCGTCGGTCAGCACGCCGGCGAGCACCAGGTAGGCGAGGTAGCCGTCGATGTCGGTGGTCGGGTCCGGCACGCGGTAGCCGATCGCGATCGCGGGCAGCGGGGCCAGCGCGTCGCCGTGCTCGTGGCGCACCTCGCCCTGCGGGGCGGGCTCGGCGAACGAGGGGCGCTCGGGCTTCGGCCGTGCGGGCACGTCGCCGAAGTGCTTGTCCACCAACGCCTTCGTGGCCTCGACGTCGAGGTCGCCGGCGACGGTCAGCACGGCGTTGGACGGCGAGTAGTACGTGTCGAAGAACTCCGCGCAGTCGTCGACCGTGGCGCTCTCCAGGTCGACGAAGTCGCCGTAGCCGTTGTGCGCGTTGGCGAACGTCTTGAACAGCACCGGCGGCAGGAGGATCCAGGGGAACCCGCCGTACGGGCGGTTCAGCACGTTGAGCCGGATCTCCTCCTTCACCACGTCGATCTGGTTGCGGAGGTTCTCCTCGGTGAGCTTCGGCGCCCGCATGCGGTCGGCCTCGAGGAACAGCGCCCGCTCCAGGGCCGCGCTCGGCAGCACCTGGTAGTAGTCGGTGTAGTCCGGGTGCGTGGACCCGTTGAACGTGCCGCCCGACGACTGCACGTGCCGGAAGTGGGCCAGCTTCTCCAGGCTCTCGCTGCCCTGGAACATCAGGTGCTCGAAGAGGTGCGCGAACCCGGTGCGCCCCTCCGGCTCGGAACGGAAGCCGACGTCGTAGTGCACGCTGACGCCGACGACCGGTGCGCTGGCGTCGGGGGCGAGCACCACCCGCAGGCCGTTGGGCAGCGTGAACCTGTGCAGTTCGGGTGAGGCCATGCGGCAAGCCTACGGGTTCGGCGCCCGGAGCGATCGCAGGTGGCCCGCCTGGGCGAGCACCCCGTCGAGCGCCCCGAGGAACGCCGGGAAGCTGCGCCGGAAGTCGGTGCTGGTTCCCGAGTTGCCGTACCAGTAGAGGTCCTGCTGACCGAACGCGGCGAGCCAGCGCTCGGTCTCGCCGAGCACCACCGCGTAGGGCAGCGAGCGGGAGAACACCAGCTCGCGGTCGTCCTCGGGAACGTCGGCCGGCGTCACCCCGTGGAGGTAACCGCGCAACCCCCGGACGTGTTCCAGCAGCTCGCTGCCGCGCTTCGTGCGGGCGGGCATCGACCGCGCGCCGAACGCCAGCGCGACACCGCCGACGGCGACCGCGAGACCGAACAGCGCGCTGCCGATCGTCAGCGCCAGCACGACGGTCGCGACCAGGCCGAGCACCGCGAGCCCGATCCCGACCCACCAGAACAGGCTGCGCTCGGCATCGGGCCTGCGCACGAACCAGCGCTTCTCCACGACGTCCGCGTACAGCTCGTCGCGCACCCGCGCGAGGTCGACCTGGCGGCCGCGCAGCTGCGACACCGTCACGGCGTCGGCGCCCTGCGGCAGAAGGGCTTCGTAGACGGCCCTCTCGTACCCCGACAGCGAGGCGTCGGCGGGGTTGCGGCGCACGATCTGCCAGTCGTGGCCCTCCACCTCGGCGATCCACAGGTAGTTGCGGACGGCGAGGTCGATCACGGTGGCGGTCACGTCGACGACGTCCACGTGCTCGTCGACAACTGTGCCGACCTGGCCGGGCAGCACACCGTCGGGCGAGGCGAACGCGACGTGCCCGCTCGGGTCGCGGACCAGCACGGAGATCGCGCCGACCTCGCTCGCGAGCGCCGCGGCGTCGCGGCCGCGCAGGTACCAGAGCAGCGCGACGCCGCCGAGCAGCAGCACGAGCAGGCCGCCGAGCGCGACGGCGCTGACCGGGGTCAGGGCGAACGCGGCGGCGAGGCCCGACTGCTCGACCACGACGGCGTTGGGCGGCACGACCCCGGCGGCCAGTCCGATGGCGACGTCCACGCGTTCGCCGGGGGCGAGCTTGATCTCCTGCGCCCGCACGCCCTTGCCGTCGGCGAGGTCCGCGCTCGTGCACGGCTGCGACGAGCCGACCGGCCCGGCGAGGCAGTTGACCGACGTCGGGGAGTCGGGGGCGGAGAACGAGACGGCGACCTTGTCGAGCTCGGTGTCCCAGCCGCCCGCGACCTGCCAGCGCACCTCCAGCACGTCGCCGACCGGGGCGACCGCGCCGACGACGGTGTAGGTCAGGGTGGAGTCGCCGCCCTCGAAGGTGGTGGTGAACTCCTCGCCGCTGACGCCTGCGCTGCCCTTGCCCTCGATCTTGGCGTCGGTCACCTGGTACTGGCGCTCGAGGTCGTTGCCGACGGCGAGTCGCAAGGGGACTGTCCTCTTGACCGTCCTGCCGTCCGGCACGTGCACGGTCTCGGTGACGGTGAGCTTGGCGTCGCGCTCCAGCTTCATCCGCACCTCGGTGCTGACGGTGCCGGGAAGGGGCTGCGCGAACGCGCCCGCGGCCGTCGCGTACGTCAGTGCGGCTGCTGCGAGGACCGCCACTCCCCAGTTCTTCGACACGGCTGCGGACAATAGCGGAGTCCTCATATGCTCCGGCGGACTTTCGTACAGACGCCAACTGGGGGATTTCCGGCGATGACACAACCACCGCCGCCGGGCAACTGGCCGCCGCCACGCCCGGTGGGGCCGCCGCCCGTGCCGTCACCGCCCCCGTACGGCCCGCCGCGCCCGGTGCAGGGACCGCCGCCCGGTGCGCGTCCGCCGATGGGGCCGCCACCTTTCGTCCAGGGACCACCTCCTGGCGTGCGTCCGATGGGTCCCCCTCCGCCTTACGGACCTCCACCCGGTTACGCGCCGCTGCCGCCGCCGCGTCCCGTGATGCCGCCACCCCAGCCGTCCTGGGGCCACCCGCAGCACGGCGGGTTCGCCCCGCACGGCGGGTTCGCGCCCCCGCCGCACCCGGTCATGCCTCCCCGCCGCAGGAGCGCCGGCCCGGTCCTGGCCCTCGTGCTCGGTGGCGTAGTGGTCCTCGGCCTCGGCGCGGTGGGCGTGTTCGCCGCGACGCTGAACAGCAAGGTCAAGGACACGGGCTACTCCAGCTACACGACCTACAGCCCGACGTACGCACCGACCAGGGCGACCACCACCGCGCCGCCCACACGCACGTCGTCGACCCGGACCCAGAGCACGCAGCCGACGCCCGTGGGACCGAAAGCCGTCTACAAGCTCGCCGATCACCCGGTCTTCGCGACGAACATCGGCGCGAACGACTTCGCGTCGTGCCCGCTGCCGACCATGGAGTACTCGCCGGCGGGTGAGCAGCGGTTCCTCGCGGCGGCGCTGCCGTGCATCGAGAAGGCGTGGCAGCCGGCGTTGAAGGCGGCGAACCTGCCGTACCAGCCGGCCGAGCTGCAGGTGTTCACCGGCACGACGCAGACGCCGTGCGGCTCGCGGCAGGCGAACACGACGGCGATGTTCTGCAAGGGCGTCATCTACTGGCCGGGCGGTTTCTACGCGAGCGAGCAGAACGGCCTGCGCCACCCCGGCGTCTACCTGGGCCAGCTCAGCCACGAGTACGGCCACCACCTCCAGTGGCTGACCGGCATGCTGCGCGCGGCCGACCAGGCCCAGTACGACGCGGGCGGGTTCGACTCGCCGAAGGGCCTGGAGCTCAACCGCAGGCTGGAGCTGCAGGCCACCTGCCTCGGCGGCATGACGCTGGCGCCGTTCTCGCACAAGAACGTCATCCCGCTGGACGTCGTGAACACCGGATTGCGTGACGCGAGCCAGCGCGGCGACTACAACCGGACACGAGACCACGGCAGTGCACCGAACAACGAGCGTTGGGTGATGCACGGCCACAAGCAGAACAACATCAAGGCCTGCAACACCTGGTCGGCGAGCCCCGCGGACGTCTCGTGAACCGATCCCCCGGCCCGCGCGTCCTACCTACGTGGACAGAACGCGTTAGCCCGGTCGGGGGACACGCGATCCCGGTCCGCCTATGCTCGTACTCGACCCAGGCTCACCTATGGGGGGATCCCAGGCGATGACGCAACCACCGCCGCCGGGCAGCTGGCCGCCGCCACGCCCGGTCGGCCCGCCACCGATGCCCGCACCACTGGGGCAGCGTCCGCCGCAGGGTCCGCCACCGCCTCCCCCGTACGGCATGCCGCCGCAGGGCCCGCCCCCGCAGCAGTACGCCCAGTACGGCCCGCCGCCGCCTCCGGGCCCGGTCATGCCGCCGCCGCACCCGGCCTGGGGCCCTCCGCCGCAGAACGGCTACGCGCCGTACCCGGTGATGCCGCCGCGCCGCAAGAGCAGCGGCCCGCTCATCGCCCTGATCCTCGGCGGCGTGGTCATCCTGGGCCTGGGCGCCGTGGGCGTGTTCGCGGCGACGCTGAACAGCAAGGTCAAGGACACGGGCTACTCGAACTACACGACGTACAGCCCGACGTTCACGCAGCCGACCACGACCGCCGAGAAGCCCGCGACCACCACGTCGCCGCGCCCGTCGCCGTCCCGCGCCCCCACGTCGCAACCGGCGCAGGTGGGCCCGAAGGCCGTGTACGCGCTGGCGGACCACCCGTTCCTCAGGCCGAACATCGGCGCGAACACGATCGGCGGCTGCCCGCTGCCGGCCATGGACTACTCCCCGGCGGGCCAGGACAAGTTCCTGCGAGCGGCCCTCCCGTGCATCGAGAGCATGTGGAAGCCGGCCCTGCAGGCCGCGAACCTGCCCTACCAGCCGGTCGAGCTGCACATCGTCACGGAGACCATGCAGTACCCGTGCGGCACGGTCCGCCCGGACCAGACCGCCCGCTACTGCCAGGGCGGCATCTACTGGACGGCGAACGCCTACGCCGCCGAACGCAACCCGAACAACCCGAACCACCCCGGCAAGTACCTGGGCCAGCTGTCCCACGAGTACGGCCACCACCTGCAGTGGCTCACCGGAATGCTCAAAGCGTCGGACCGCGCGCAGTACGACGCGGGAGGGTGGGATACTCCGAAGGGCCTCGACCTGAACCGCCGGATGGAGCTGCAAGCCACCTGTTTCGGAGGCATGACACTGGCCCCGCTCTCGCACGGCGCGGTGCCGATGGACGTCATCCGGGTGGGTCTGACCGACGCGGGCAACCGGGGCGACTACGACATCTACCCGACCAAGGACCACGGCACGCCGGAGAACAACGCGGCGTGGGTGGACCGCGGCTACAAGTCCAACAAGGCGTCGGACTGCAACACCTGGGCCGCCGACCCGGGATCGGTCTCCTAGAAAGGGCGAACGTGACCCAACCAGCCGCCAAGAACAACCCTGTCGTCCTCGGGTCAGTCTTCGTGCTGGTGGTCGCCTTCGTCCTGGGAATCGGCCAGCTGAGCCGCCCGAGACTCGTGACGGGCCACGCCCTGGCGAGCTCCCGCCCGGCCCCGTCGGCCTCGACGGACCCCTCCACCCCGATCCGCCCGAGAGCGGTCCACCGCCTGGCGGACCACCCGGTCCTGCTCACCCCGGCCTCGCTACAACCACAAACCTGCGCCCTACCGCCCTTCGGCGTCACGGACCAGCAACTGGCCGCCTACTACGCTGCCGGCGTCGACTGCCTGGACCAGGCCTGGGGCCCACTCCTGACAACGGCGAACCTCCCGTTCGACAAGCCGGTCCTGGACGCCTCGGCAGACCTGAAGGACGGCCCCTGCGGCGCGGCCCCGGAGTCGGACCACGCGGTGGCCTACTACTGCGGCCGCAACAGGACCATCTACATGCCCACCTCCCGCCTGCGCGACAACGGCGGCGGCGAGGCCCCGGCCACCCACCTGGCCACCCTGGCCCACGAGTACGGCCACCACGTCCAAGCCCTCACCGGCATGCTGAGGGCAGCGGACCTGAAGATCACCGAAGCGGGCGAGAGGACCCCGGCGGGCCTGGAGATGTCCCGCAGGATCGAACTGCAGGCGAACTGCTTCGCGGGAATGTTCCTGTCGAGCGCGGCAGGCAGGGGCTCGGTCCCCCAAAGCCTGGCCAGGCAGGCCCAGGAGGACTTCCAGTACGCGATAGAGGAGTCCCCGGAGAACAACGCCCACGGCTCAGCGGCAAACCAGGCCCAATGGGCAACAGCAGGCTTCAAGTCGAACTCAACCGCCTCCTGCAACACCTTCGCAGCACAACCACAACAGGTGAGCTGACAAACGCGAAGCCGAAGGCGAGCACTTTTGGCTTTTGCTCTTGGCTTTTGAGCGAAGCTCTCAGCGGTGGGTGCCCCGTCACGAGTCGCGCCACAGCTCTTGCTGCGCCTGAGGGGGTATGTCAAACGGCCACGCTTTTCGGCCG
>NZ_DASVFL010000042.1:0-40930 GCF_036380075.1 Lentzea sp.
GTTGCGCAGCTCGACCGCGGTCAGCGAGTCGAAGCCGAGGTCGCGGAACTGCCTGTCCTCCTCGACCGCGGCCGGGTCGTGGTGCCCCAGCACCTGCGCGGCGGCCGACCGGACGAGGTCCAGCAGCTCCCGCGCCTGCTCGGATTCGGTGCGGCCGCGCAGCCGGTCGGTCCACTGCTCGTCGGCCGGTTCCTCGGCCACGCGGTGAGGTGCCGCCGGAGCTGCTCCGGACGCCACCGCGAGCGGCAGCACCGCGGGATCACCGTTCAGGGCAGCGTCGAACAACGCCAGGCCCTGTTCGGTGGCCAGCGGCACGAAACCCGAGCGCGTGCCGCGGCGAACGTCCGCTTCGGACAGTCCGCGGGTCATCCCCGTGCGTTCCGCCCACATCCCCCAGGCCAGCGACACGGCCGGAAGACCGGCGGCGCGACGGCTGCGGGCGAGAGCGTCCAGCACGGAGTTGGCGGCAGCGTAGTTGCCCTGCCCCGGACCGCCGAACGTGCCGGCGGCACCGGAGAACAGCACGAACGCGTCCAGGTCCGAGGTCAACTCGTGCAGGGCGATCGCCGCGTCCACCTTGGGTCGCAGCACCCGGTCGACCTGGTCGCGGGTCAGCGTGGTGATCAGGCCGTCGTCGACGACTCCGGCGGCGTGCACCACGGCCGTCACCGCGACCCCGTCCAGCACGGCGGCCAGCGCCTGCCGGTCGGCGACGTCGCAGGCCTCGACCCGCACGGTCGCGCCCAGGCGCGTCAGGTCGTCGACGAGCTCGGCGGCGCCCTCGGCGGCCAGTCCGCGGCGGCTGAGCAGGAGCAGGTCGCGGACGCCGTGACCGGTGACGAGGTGCCGGGCCAGCACCGCGCCCAGCCCGCTCGTCCCGCCGGTGACCAGGACCGTGCCGCTCAACGTCTTCCTGGCCGCTGCCTCGGTCTTCACCAGCTGTGGCACCAGCAGTCGCCCGTCGCGCAGCAGCCCCTGTGGCACCGCGCTCGCCGCGAGGAGCACCCCGTCGGACGCGGCGTCGCGGTCGAGGAGCGTGATGCGGCCGGGGTGCTCGGACTGCGCCGACCGCACCAGGCCCCACACGGCGGCGTGGGTGAGGTCGTCGGCCTGCGCGCCTCGCGTGACCACGACCAGGCGGGAGTCGGCGAGCCGGTCGTCGGCGAGCCAGTCCTGCAGGAGCCGGAGCACGTGCGAGGTGGTCGCGTGCACGGCGTCGGCCGAACCTCCGGACTCGTCGGACGCGACGCAGACCAGCACGGTGGCGGGGACGTCACCGGACGCGCGCAAGGCCGCGATGCCGGTGTAGGTGGCCGCGCGGTTGCCGGTGAGCCGCCACGCGGTGGTGAGGTCGAGCCGGGGGCCGCCGATGACGGCCCACCGGGTCACGTCCGGCGTCTCCGCCGCCGTGCCGGGAACCCAGTCGAGGCGGTGGTTCCCGGGTTCGGCGGTCGACGGCGCGTCGAGCCAGTACCGGGTCCGCTGGAAGGCGTAGGTGGGCAGCTCGGCCGGTTCGGCCTCGGGCAGCAGCGCGGTCCAGTCGACGGGCTGGCCGTGGACGTACAGGTCGCCGACCGCCAGCAGCAACGTCTCCGCCTCCGGCCGGTCCCGCCGCACCGCGGGCTGCACGACGGCGCCGGGCTCGTCGACCATCGCGGACAACGCGGCGTCGGGGCCGACCTCCAGGAACCGGGTGACGCCCTCCCCCGCCAGGTACCGCACGCCGTCGTGGAACCGCACGGCCTGCCGGACGTGCCGCACCCAGTACTCCGGCGAGCACGCCTCCTCCGGCGTCAGCAGGCGGCCGGTCACGTTGGACACCAACGGAATCCGCGGCGCGCTGTACGACAGCCCGGCCGCGACCTCGTGGAACTCCTCGAGCATTCCGTCCATGTGCGCGGAGTGGAACGCGTGCGACACCCGCAGCCGGGAAGTCTTGCGGCCCAACGACCGCCAGTGGTCGGCGATGGCGACGACCGCGTCCTCGTCGCCCGACAGCACGACCGCCCGCGGTCCGTTGACTGCGGCGAGCGAGACCTGCTCACCGAGCTGGTCGAGCACTTCGGCTTCAGCGGCCTGGACGGCGATCATGGCGCCACCGGGCGGGCACTGGCCCATGAGCCGGCCGCGGGCCGTGACCAGCGCGGCGGCGTCGGCGAGCGAGAACACACCGGCCACGTGCGCGGCGGCGATCTCACCGAGTGAGTGCCCCGCGAGGAAGTCAGGGCGCACGCCCCACGACTCCAGGAGCCGGAACAGCGCGACCTCGAACGCGAACAGGGCGGGCTGAGCGTGTTCGGTCCGCACCAGCCGGTCCTCCGGCGGCTCACCGCCCAGAGCAGCGATCGCCTCGTCCCACGCCCGTGCGAACACCGGGAACGCCTCGGCCAGGTCCCGGCCCATCCCGGCGCGCTGGCTGCCCTGGCCGGAGAACAGGAACGCCGTCCTGCCCTCGGCCGCCCGGCCGGTGCGCACCAGCGGTCCGGCCAGGTCCAGGCCGCCGAGCAGCTCCTCCCGGTCGCGGCCGAACACGACGGCCCGGTCCGGCAGCGCGGCACGGGTCGTCACCAGCGCCCTCGCCACCTCGGCCGGACCCGCGTCCGCCACAGAGGCCTTCAGCCGGTCGGCCTGGGCGAGCAAGGCGTTCTTCCCCTTGGCCGACAGCACCCACGGGACCAGCGCCGGCAACGGACCGGGCGTCGGCGCCGGGGCCTCGACGGGCTCGGGTTCCTCCAGGATCACGTGCGCGTTGGTGCCGGACACGCCGAACGCCGACACACCCGCCCGGCGCGGCGAGCCGGTGCCCTCCCAGGGCTGTGCCTCGGTGAGCAGCGAGACCGCGCCCGACGACCAGTCGACGTGCGGGGTGGGTTCGTCGACGTGCAGGGTCCTGGGCAGGAGACCATGGCGCAGCGCGAGGACCATCTTGATCAGTCCGGCCATGCCGGCCGCGGCCTGGGTGTGGCCGATGTTCGACTTCACCGACCCCAGCCAGAGCGGCTTCTCACGGTTCTGGCCGTAGGTCGCGAGCAACGCCTGCGCCTCGATCGGGTCGCCCAGGACCGTGCCGGTGCCGTGCGCCTCCACCGCGTCGACGTCCGATGTGGACAGACCGGCGTCGGCCAGTGCGTCGGTGATCACGCGTTCCTGCGACGGGCCGTTGGGGGCGCTGAGACCGTTGGACGCGCCGTCCTGGTTGACCGCGCTGCCGCGCACGACGGCGAGCACCTTGTGGCCGTTGCGCCGGGCGTCCGAGAGCCGTTCGAGCATCAGCACGCCGACGCCCTCGCTCCAGCCGGTGCCGTCCGCCGCCCCGGCGAACGCCTTGCAGCGGCCGTCCTCGGCCAGCCCGCGCTGGCGGCTGAACGTGATCAGCGCCTCCGGCGTCGACATCACCATCACGCCACCGGCCAGTGCCATCGTGCACTCACCGCGTTGCAGGGCCTGACGAGCCAGGTGCACGGCCACCAACGACGACGAGCACGCCGTGTCGACGGTGACCGCGGGGCCTTCCAGCCCGAAGGTGTAGGCGAGCCGGCCGGACATCACGCTCGCGGACGTCCCGGTGATCAGGTAGCCGGGTTCGGCGTCCGGCGCGTGGGCCAGCAGCGACGCGTAGTCCTGGCCGTTCGTGCCGACGAAGACGCCGGTCCTGCTGCCGCGCAGGGTGTCCGGGTCGATCCCGGCGCGTTCGAAGGCCTCCCAGGACGCTTCGAGGAGCACGCGTTGCTGCGGGTCCATCGCGAGGGCCTCGCGCGGCGAGATGCCGAAGAAGCCGGAGTCGAAGTCGGTCATGTCGGGCACGAACCCGCCGGCCCTGGCGTGCGAGCGGCGGGCGCCGGACGCGTCGCCGTGGGCCAGCTCGCCGAGGTTCCAGCCCCGGTCGTCCGGGAACTCGCCGATCGCGTCACCGCCCGCGACGAGCAGCCGCCACAGGTCCTCCGGCGACCGCACGCCGCCGGGGAACCGGCAGCTCATGCCGACGATGGCGATCGGGTCGTCCGAGACGCGGGCGGTCGTCTTCGCGGGAGCGGCGGCCTGCTCGCCGAGCAGCTTGCCGCGCAGGAAGTCGGCGACGGCGCCGGGCGTGGGCCGGTCGAAGATCAGCGTCGTGGGCAGGCGCAGGCCGGTGACCTCGTGCAGGCGGTTGCGCAGGTCGACCGCGGTGAGCGAGTCGAAGCCGAGGTCCTTGAACGTGGACTTCGCGTCCACGGACGAGGCGCTCGCGTGGCCCAGCACGTCGGCGGCCTGGGCGCGGACGAGGTCCAGCAGGGTGCGGTCCCGGTCGGCCTCGGTCAGCCCGGCGAGGCGTTCGGCCAGCGGCAGCGAGGCCCCGGCGCGCCGGGTGGTGGGAGCGAGGTCGCGCAGCAGTGCCGTCAGCACCTCGCCGCGGGTGTCGGCGGCGCGCACGTCGAGGTCGACCGCGACGAGCTGCGCCCGTCCGGCGCGCTGGGCCGCGTCGAACAGCGCGATGCCGTCGTCCGCGGACAGCGCGGAGATGGCGCCCCTGTCGAGCTTCTGGAACGTGTCGTCGTCGACCTGGCCACCGCTGCGTTCCGCCCACAGGCCCCACGCGACGGAGACCGCGGGCAGTCCGCGGTCGCGGCGACGTTGGGCCAGCGCGTCGAGGAACACGTTGGCGGCCGCGTAGTTCGCCTGCCCGGCCGTGCCGAAGACACCGCCGATCGACGAGAACAGCACGAACTCGTCCAGGTCCACTGTGGACGTGAGGTCGTCCAGGTGGACCGCCGCGTCCACCTTGGGGCGCATCACGTGGTCGACCTGGTCCGGCGTCAGCGATTCCAGTACGCCGTCGGCGATCACCCCGGCCGCGTGCACGACCATGGTCAGCGGGTGCTCGGCCGGGATGGCCGCGAGGACACCGGCCAGTGCGTCGCGGTCGGCGGTGTCGCAGGCGGCGAGGGTGACGTGGGCGCCCAGGCCGGTCAGTTCGGCGGCGAGCTCCGGTGCGCCGGGGGCTTCCGCGCCGCGACGGCTGACCAGCACGAGCCGGCGCACGTCCCGTTCGGTGACGAGGTGGCGGGCCACCAGCGCGCCCAGGCCGCCCGTGCCGCCGGTGACCAGAGCCGTGCCCTCGGGCTTGAGCGGGCGGCGCTGCACCGGTTCGCGCAACCGGACGAGCCTCGGGGCGAGCAGCTTGCCGTCGCGGACGGCCAGCTGCGGTTCGTCCGGGTGCCAGGACGACGGCGTGGTGTCGGCGTCGAGCACCTGCAGGCGTCCGGGGTGCTCGGACTGCGCGCTGCGCAGCAGGCCCAGCACCGGTGCGGTGACCAGGTCCTCGATCGTCTCGTCGGGTGCCGTGCTGACCGCTTTCCTGGTCACGAGCACGAGCTTCGCCGCGTCGAACCGCTCGTCCGCGAGCCACGAGCGGACCAGGTCGAGGGTGCGCAGCACGGTCGCCCGGACGGCCGAGGGCAGGTCGCCGGGTTCCGGGCGCAGGCTCAGGAACACGACGTCCGGCGACTCCGCCGCGATCGTGTCGAGGTCGGCGTCCGAGTCCACGACCACCGCACGGCCGGTGGGCATCCCGGTGATCTGCTTCCACTCGACAGCGAAGAGGTTGCGCGGCAGCGCATCCGCGGCCGACGTGAACCGCAGCTCGTCGACGGTGAGCACGACCGCACCGGAGGGATCGGTCGCCCGGACGGCGACACCGCCACCGGCCGGGACGGACTGCACCCACAGCTCCTTGGCCCCTCGGGAGTGCAGACGCAGGCCGCGCCACGACGACGCGACGGCGTTCCCGTCCGCGACCGCCTCCACCAGCGCGTCGAGCAGGGCGGGGTGGAGGCCGTAGCCGCCGGGTTCCTCGCCCGTCAACGCGATCCGCGTGCCGGTCTCCGGCCATTCGACGGCGGATGCCGGAACGTCGTCGGCCACCGTGCCGGCGGCATGGCGAGTCCACTCAGGACGGTCGTCCTCCGGTGCCGCGTAGATCGCGAACGGCCGGGTGCCGGACTCGTCCGCGACGCCGACCCGCACCTGGAACAGCAGGGTCGTCCTCTCCGGCAACGACTGCACGACCGCCAGGTCCGCGACCACCGCACCGGCCCGCAACGCCAGTTCGGCCAGGGTGGTGTCGTTCGCCCTGCCCCGTCCGGTGAGCACGACGTCGTCGCCGTCGGCGAGGCGGAGCTCGGCGGCGAGCAGCGGGTGGCCGGTGGGCTTGAGTCCGAGCGCTCCCGCCGAGGCGGTGGACGGGCCGACCGGCAGCCAGAACCGTTGCCGCTGGAACGCGTACGGCGGCACGTCCGTGAGCCGTCCGCCCGGCAGCACGACCGCCCAGTCCGGTTCGGCCCCGGCGGCGACGGCCTCGGCGACCGCGATCCGGAACCGGTCGAGGCCGCCCTCGTCGCGGCGCAGCGTGCCCAGCACGGCCGCGTCGGTCTCCTCCAGCGTCTGCGCGACCGACACCGTGAGCACCGGGTGCGGGCTGACCTCGACGAAGGTGTCGAAGCCCGCGTCGTGCAGCGCCCGGGTCGCCATGTCGAACCGCACGGTCTGGCGCATGTTGCGGAACCAGTAGGCCGCGTCGAGCTCGGTGGTGTCGACCTGGCCGCCGGTCACCGTCGAGTAGAACGGCACGGTGGCGCGCCGCGGCCGCACGGGGGCGAGGTCGGCCATCAGCCTGTCCCGCAGCCGTTCCACGAGCGCGGTGTGGCCGGCGGAGTTGGCGCCGCGGATCCGGCGGACCCGGACGTCGTCGGCTTCCAGCACGTCGGTCAGCTCGTCCATGGCGTCGGGAACACCGGACACCGCAACGGATCCGGGTGCGTTGACGGCGGCGATGCTGATCCGGTCGCCCCACGGCCGGATGCGTTCGGCCACCTCGTCGCGCGGCAGGAACACCACGGCCATCACGCCCAGACCGGACAGGTCCTCCCAGGCCCTGCTGCGCACCGCGATGATCCTCGCGGCGTCCTGCAGGGTCAGTGCTCCTGCCACGTGCGCGGCCGCGATCTCGCCCTGCGAGTGCCCGACGACGGCCGCCGGTTCGATGCCGTGCTCACGCCACAACGCCGTCAACGACACCATCATCGTGAACAGCGCGGGCTGCACCACGTCGATCCGCCCGACGTCGGGCGATCCGGGCTGCCCGGTCAGCACGTCGAGCAACGACCAGTCGAGGAACGGCTCGAACGCCTCCGCGCACTCGCGCACCGACGCCTCGAACACCGGCGAGGTGCGCAGCAGTTCCTGGGCCATCGCGGGCCACTGCGCGCCCTGGCCGGGGTAGACGAACGCCGTCTTGGTGCCCGCGACGCCGGTGAAGACGTTCGCACGGGCGGTGCCGGTGCTGAGCGCGGCCAGACCGTCGAGCACCTCGCCGCCGGTGCCGAGGACGGCGGCGCGGTGCCGGAAACGGGACCGGGCGGTGGCGAGCGTGAAGGCGGTGTCGAGGACGTCCGGGGCGGTGGTCAGGTGGGTGTGCAGCCGGGCAGCTTGGGCGCGCAACGCTTCGGGAGTGCGGCCGGAGAGCGGCAGGACGACGGTCTGCGGTCCGGGTGCTCCTGCCGCCACCACCGCGGCCGGTGGCTGTTCGATGATCACGTGCGCGTTCGTGCCGCTGACGCCGAACGACGACACCCCGGCCCGGCGCGGCCTGTCGCGTTCCGGCCACGGCGTCGCCGCGGTCAGCAACCGGACCTCGCCGGCCGACCAGTCGACGTCGTCGGTCGGCCGGTCCACGTGCAGGGTCCTGGGCAGGGTGCCGTGCCGCATGGCCATGACCATCTTGATGATCCCGGCGATGCCCGCGGCGGCCTGGGTGTGGCCCAGGTTCGACTTCACCGAGCCCAGCAACAACGGCTGACCGGCCGGCCTGTCCCGGCCGTAGGTGGCGAGCAACGCCCGCGCCTCGATCGGGTCGCCGAGCCGCGTGCCCGTGCCGTGGGCCTCGACGGCGTCCACATCGGACGGACCCAGGCCGGCACTCGCCAGCGCGTCGCGGACGACCTCCTGCTGTGCCAGGCCGCTGGGGGCGGTGAGGCCGTTGCTGGCGCCGTCCTGGTTCAGCGCCGACCCCTTCACCAGTGCGAGCACCGGGTGGCCGTTCGCGAGGGCGTCCGAGAGCCGTTCCAGAACCAGGATTCCGACGCCTTCGGCGAACGCGACGCCGTCGGCGTTCGCGGCGAAGGGCTTGCTGCGGCCGTCCGGCGCGAGGCCGCGCTGCCTGCTGATGTCGACGAACACGTCCGGCGTCGCCATCACCGAGACGCCACCGGCGACCGCGAGGCTGCTCTCGCCGGACCGCAGCGACTGGCACGCCAGGTGCACTGCCACCAGGGAGGAGGAGCACGCGGTGTCGACCGTGACGGCCGGTCCGGCGAGGCCGAGCACGTAGGCGAGGCGGCCGGAGACGACGCTGCTCGCGCTGCCGGTGCTCAGGTAGCCCTCCAGCGCGTCCGGGACCTCGCCGAGGTGCGACGAGTACTCGTGGAACATCACGCCGGCGAACACGCCGGTCCTGGTGCCGCGCAGGGTGGCGGGGTCGATGTTGGCGCGTTCCAGCGCCTCCCAGGACGTCTCCAGCAGCAGGCGCTGCTGCGGGTCCATCGCGAGCGCCTCGCGCGGGCTGATGCCGAAGAACTCCGCGTCGAACTCGCCCGCGTCGTGCAGGAAGCCGCCGTGCCGCACGTAGGTGGTGCCGGGCCGGGAGCGCTCCGGGTCGAAGATCGCGTCGACGTCCCAGCCGCGGTCGGCGGGGAACTCGGTGATCGCGTCCACCTCGCCGGCGACGAGGTTCCACAGCTCCTCGGCGGACGTGACACCGCCGGGGTAGCGGCAGCTCATCGACACGATCGCGATCGGTTCGTCAGCCCGCTGCCGCCGCTCGGCGCGGGGTGCCGGCGCCTTCTCCGAACCGAGGTGGCGGGCCAGCAGAGCGGCGCTCGGGTGCTCGAAGGCGACGGTGACCGGCAGCTGCCGGCCCGTGGCGGCCATCAGCCTGCCCCGCAGCTCGACGGCGCTCGCCGAGGTCAGGCCGAGGTCGCGGAACGCCCGGTCGGCGTCCACCGCGGACGCGTCCCGCAGGCCGAGGACGTCGGCGACCTCGGTGCGGACGAGCCGCAGCAGGTCCTCCTCGTCGAGGACCGCGAAGGACGGGCCGGCCAGGCCGCGCAACGGCTCCGGGACCTCGCCGGCGCGGCCGCGCAGTGCCGCGCTGTTCACCGCCAGCGCGACCAGCACCGGTTCCGGCAGTCCGCGCACGGTGTCGAACAACGCCAGGAAGTCCTCTGTGGACATCTTCTCGACGCCGAGGCCCGGATCGGCGTCGTGACCCCACGCCACGGCGGTGCCGGCCAGTCCCCTGGCCCGCCGGTCGCGTGCGATCGCGGCGGCGGTGGACTCGAGCGAGTCCAGGGACAGCGGGGTCAGCATCACGAACGCCTCGACGTCGCGGTGCCGGTCGTCGAGCGCTCGCAGACCGGCCTCGTCACCCCCGACGTGCACGACCGCGGTCACCGCGTCGTCGGTGGCGGAGCCCATCACCACGCGTTCGGCACCGTGTTTCTCGACCAGCCGCGCGGCCACCAGCTCCGCGAGGTCGCGGTCGTCCCCGGCGACGAGCACGGTGCCGGTCAACGGCCGCACGACGACCTCGGGAGCGTCGACCACGCGCACCAGCCGTCCGGACTCCACGCCGAACAACCAGTCGTGCCGGGCGGCCGCCGTGGCGACAAGACGCGCAGGTTGCTGCGCCAGCAGCCGGCGCTGCACCTTGCCCGAGGCCGTGCGCGGTACCGCGTCGACCTCGTAGACCTCCGCCGGAACCTTGTGGTGCGCCAGCAGCTCCCGGCACCGCGCGAAGACCTCCACCGGGTCGGGCCTGCCCTGCGACGACGGCACCACGTACACCGCGGGCACCTCGCCGAGCACCTCGTGCGGCCGGCCCGCGACCGCCACGTCGTCGACGAACGACACCTTGCGGACGACGTCCTCGATCTCGGCGGGGTGGATGTTCTCCCCGCCGCGGATGACGAGCTCCTTGATCCGGCCGCTGATCGTCAGCGCGCCGGAGGAGTCCTGCCGGGCCAGGTCGCCGGTGCGGTACCAGCCGTCGCGCAGCGCGGCCGCGGTCGCCTCCTCCTGGCCGTGGTAACCGGTCATCACGTTCGGGCCGCTGACCCAGACCTCGCCCTCCTCGCCGGTCGCGCGGTCGCGGCCGGTCTCCGGGTCGACGATCCGGACCGACAGGCCCGGCACCGGCCGGCCGCACGAGTCGGCCACCCACTCCGCGTCGGGCGGGTTCATCGTGATGGCACCACACGTCTCGGTGCTGCCGTAGCTGTCCACGAGCCCGATGCCGAACGCGCCGCGGAACGCCTCCTTCAACGCGGGCGACGCCACCGCGCCCGTCACGAGTCCCGCCCGCAGCGACGACAGCGCGGACCTGTCCTGCCCGGACGCGGTCAGCAGGTGGTGGTACATCGTCGGCACACCGGCGAGGAACGTGCTGCCGTCCCGCCGGACGGTCTCCAGGACGTCGCCGGCGGCGAACCCGCTCAGGATGTGCGCCGAGGCCCCGACCGCGAGGACGCCGTGCACCAGGAACACGTGCGCGAGCGAGTGGAACAACGGCAGCGGCCACAGCACCCTGTCGTCGCCGGACAGCCCGAGCACCGGCGCGTAGGCGGACGCGACGGACCACAGGCAGTTGCGCTGGGTCGACAGCACGCCCTTGGGACTGCCGGTGGTGCCGGAGGTGTAGAGCATCCACGCGAGGTCGTCGAGGCCGAGGCAGTCGCGGGCGTCGTGGACGGGGACGGTCGACGCGAGCTGTTCGTAGTCCTCGCCGACGGTGACGACGACGAGGTCCTCGCGGCCGCGGACGAGGTGTCCCCAGCGGTCCAGGCCGTGCCGGTCGGTGAACACGAGCCGGGCGCCGCTGTCGCGCAGCAGGTGGGCGATCTCCGGTTCGGCCAGCCGCGCGTCGACCGGGACGCCGATCGCACCGGCCCGGTTCGCCGCGTAGTAGCACTCAATGGCCTCGACGCCGTCCCGCAGGCAGATCAGGACCCGGTCGCCGGGGAGCACGCCGAGGCCGGCCAGGTGACCGGCCAGCCGCCGGGTGCGCCCGGCCAGCGCCGCGTAGCTGACCGAGCGGCGTGCGTCGGAGAAGGCGGTCTTCTCGCCGTGCGCTTCCGCCTGAGCCTCCAGCAGCTCGGCGATCGGCCGGATCAGGTCAGTGCGGAGCATGCGGATCCCTTTCGCCACGTGATCCGCCACCGCGGCGACGCGGCGCCGGAATCCCTTACCCGCCAAGCTATCCAGCCGACCGCCGGGCCATAACCCCTAGCTCGTGCCCCAGAAACCGGCTCAGGCGCCGAGGGGCGCCGGCACCTCGCCGTGCAGGTAGTTGCTGCAGTTCATGATGTTGCCCTGCACCGCGCGGGTGGCCTCGATGCCGCCCTTCTTGGCGCGCAGCAGCAGGATCATCCGGTTGACGTGCTTCAGCATCGCGCCGCGCGACCGGACGCGCCGGGCCCGCGTGCGGCGAGTCTGCTCGTAGAGCCGCAGCCGCGGCGCCGGGTCGCCCGCGCCCTCCAGCGCCCGGCTGAGCACCCAGCCGTCCTCCAGCGCCTGGTTGACACCCCAGCCGACGCGGGGCGGCACGGCGTGCGCAGCGTCGCCGACGAGCGTGATCGGCCCCTCACCCCACCACTTGCGCACCTTGTGGATGACGTGCGGGTGCACCTTGATGTCCTCCTCGGTGAGGACGTCGATCAAGTCGGCGACCGCGGGCGGCCAACCGGCGAACCACTCCCGCAGCAGGTCCATTCTGGACGGTCCGGAGTGCGGTTCGGCGGTGACCTGGTCGCCGACCACGCCGGTGGCGTCCAGGCCGGGGATGGGCCAGTGCACCTCGAACGCCCAGTGCTTGAGGTCCTCGGTGACGGAGTGGGTCGTGAACGCGACCTTGCGGCCGTAGTAGGCGGGAACGAAGTGCGGGTCGAGGCCGCCGATCTGCTTCTGCGTCGTGCCGTGCCAGGTCGCGAGACCGGTGTACTCGGCGATGTCGTCCGGGCCGAACAGGTGCCTGCGCACCACGGACCGGTAGCCGTCCGCGCCGATCAGCACGTCACCGGAGACCCGCGTGCCGTCCTCGAACACCGCCGTGACCGGGGCGTCGGCGCTCGTCCGCGCGGTGTCGATGGCGACGCACCGCATCCCGGTGCGCAGCACGCCGTCGGGCAGTGCCGCGTCGAGCCTGCGCACGATCTCGCCGCGCATCACCCCGGCGACGTGCGAGCCGAGCCGGCCGGCGATCTCGGCCAGGTCGACCCGCATCAGCGGCTTCTCGTCGTAGGACATGATGTCCGCGCTGTCCATCCGCATGCCGAGGTCGTCGACGCCGATGCCCAGGTCGCGCAGGATGCTGGTGCCGTTGGGCCACAGCAGCACGCCGTTGCCGCCCGCCCGCAGCTCGGGGCCGCGCTCGAACACCTCGACCTCGTGCCCGGTGGCGAGCAGGCCGGCCGCGGTGGTCAGGCCGCTGACCCCGGCCCCGATGATGATCGCTTTCACTGCGCCTTCTTCCGTGTGTTCGCGGAGAGCCAGTTCTGCACCGCACGCGCGGTCGACGCGGAATCTCCTTCGAGGATGCTGAAATGGCTGCCCGGCACGTCGAGCGTGAGGTGCGGGGTCTCCCAGAACGCGCGCCAGTCGGTGTCGTCGTCGACCGGTTCGCCGAGCTTGTCGGAGTACGGCTCGGTGGCCCGCAGCAGCAGGGTCGGTGTGGCGATCGGTTCCGGCTGCCACCCCGAGAAGAACTCGTGGTAGCGGCCCATCGCCGTGACGCGCGTGTCGTTGCGCAGCGCGAAGCCGCTCTCCTTGGCCAGCACCGTCTCCATCAGCGACGGCTCCAGCCACGGCCGCAGCCTGTTGATCCCGGGCGAGAAGCTGTCCATCAGCAGCACGGCTTCCGGCGCCTCGCCCGACTGTTCGAGGTGGGCGGCGACGGCGTAGGCGAGCATGCCGGACGCCGAGCGCCCGACCAGCACCGCCGGGACCCCGCACCGCCGGACGGCCTCCGCGTGCAGGCGGACGAGCGCGTCCAGGTCCGTCGGCAGCGCCTCGCCGTCGGCGTAACCGGGTTCCGGCAACGCCCACACGTCCCGCACGCCCCGCAGCGCGGCCGCGAACTTCGCGTACTCGTGCGGCCCGGACACCGCGCTGAACCCCGGGAAGCACAGCAGCGCGGGCGTTTCAGGGCCGCTCGCCAGCTTCACCGGCGCGGGCACGTGGCCGAGCGCCTCGCCGGCCCCGAACGACGGCCGCAGCGACGCCGCCGCCTTGGCCAGCAGCAACGCCTCGTCGAACCGTCCCTCGCCGCAGGCGTTCCAGTACAGCTCGCCGACCGACTGGCCCGCCGGTCCCGGTGCGGTGTCGAGCGACCGCTCCAGGTGCCGGGCCAGCGCGAGCGGCGACGGCTGGTCGAACAGCAGCGTCGCGGGCAGGTCGAGCCCGGTCAGCGCGGCGAGCCGGTTGCGCAGCTCCACCCCGGTGATCGAGTCGAACCCGAGCTCCAGGAACGGGGTCTCCGCGGTGATCTCGTCCGCGCTGCCGTACCCGAGCACCGCCGCGGCGTGCGTGCGGACCACATCGACCAGCGGTCTGCCGGAGAACGACTCCTCGGCGACCACCGCCGCCGGCACGACCCTCCTGCTCGGCGTCCGCGCCGACACCGCCTCGACCTGTGCCGGCTGCTCACCGGCGTGGCTGGTCACCGAGTCGATGCTGATGACCGGTTCGCCGGTGTGGTCGCTGCCGAGCACCCGCTCACCGTCGGTCCGCACGGTCAGCGACCGCGCTCCGGTGGCGAGCAGCCGGACGCCGGAGAACCGCACGACCTGCGAGTCACCGAGGTTCAGCGCCTGCTCCAGCAACGCGGGGTGCAGGCCGTAGCCCGCCACCGGCACCGCCTCCGGCAGCCGCACCTCGACCGCGGCACCGCTCGGCGTGGTGATCATCGGCCCGCCGTCCGGCGCCAGGAAGCCGTGCGCGACCTGGTGCCACGCCGTGCCGTCGTGCCGCGAGAAGACCCGGAGCTCGCGTCGGCCGGTGTCGTCGGCGGCCCGCACCCGGACCTGCACCTCGCCGTCCGCGCGAACGGGCAGCACGGTCAGTTCCTCGACCAGGCCGCAGCCGACCTCGTCACCCGCGCGCACGGCCAGTTCCACGAACACCGCCGCCGGCACGAGGTCGCCGAGCCACGGGTGCGCTCCGCGGGACAGGCGCCCGGTGAGCAGCACCGCGTCCTCGTCGGCGAGCGCGACGACCGTGCCGAGCACCGGATGACCGCTGCCCGCCGCCGGCCGCGACTGCGCCGACATCCAGTAACGCCTGCGCTGGAACGGGTAGGTCGGCAGGTCGAGGACCCGAGCGCCGGGCCGGGAACCCAGTCGGACCCAGTCCACCGCCACGCCACGGGTGTGCGCCCGTGCCAGTGCGGCGATCGCGGCGTTCGCCTCGGCCTGTTCCTTGCGCTGCACCGGGATGAAGACGACGTCCTCCCCTGGCAGGCACTCCGCGGCCATCGCCGAGAGCACGCCGTCCGGCCCGATCTCCAGCACCCGGCCGACGCCCTCGGCCCGCAGCCGGCGCACCCCGTCGAGGAAGCGGACGGGCCGGCGCAGGTGACGGACCCAGTACTCGGCCGAGCACACCTCCTCGGCGGTGAGCACCTCGCCCGTCACGTTGGACACGATCGCGATCCGCGGCGGCTGGAAGGTCAGCCGCGACACCACTTCCCGGAACGCGTCGAGCACCGGGTCCATCAGCGGGGAGTGGAAGGCGTGGCTGACCGGCAGCCTGCGGACCTTGCGCCCGCGCTCCTCCCACAGCTTCGCGACGGCCAGCACCGCGTCGGTGGCGCCGGAGACGACGACCGCCCGCGGCCCGTTGACCGCGGCGATCGAGGCGTCCGTGACACCGGCCAGCGACGCGGTCACCTCGTCCTCGCCCGCCTGCAGCGACACCATCGCGCCACCGGCCGGGAGCTCCTGCATCAACCGCGCCCGCGCCGCCACCAGGGCGCACGCGTCCGGCAGCGAGAACACCCCGGCGACGTGGGCGGCCGCGACCTCGCCGATGGAGTGGCCGAGGACGTACTCCGGCCTCACCCCGAGGTCCTCGACGAGCCGGTACAGCGCCACCTCCAGCGCGAACAGCGCCGGTTGCGTGTAGCCGGTCCGGTCGAGCAGGCCCGCCTCCGCCGTTCCGGGCTCGGCGAACACGACCCGGCGCAACGCCAGGTCCAGCTCGCCCTCGAACTCCGCGCACACCGCGTCGAACGCCTTGGCGAACACCGGGAACGCGTCGTACAGCTCACGGCCCATCGCGGCCCGCTGCGCACCCTGGCCGGTGAACAGGAACCCGAGCGCGCCACCGGCCGTCGTGCCCTCGACGACGTTGACCGCGGGCTCGCCGTCGGCCAGCGCCCGCACCCCGGCGAGCAGGTCCTCGCGTTCGGTGCCGAGCACGACCGCGCGGTGCGTGAACGCCGAGCGGTTGACCGCCAGTGCCGCGCCGATCTCGCCGGGCGTCAGATCGGGCTGTGAATCCACAAAGGACTCCAGCTGCCGGGCGTACTCCCGCAGCGCGGTCCTCGACTTGGCCGACAGCGTCCACGGCAGCGGGGTCTCCTCACCGGGGATCTCCTCGCCGGCGGGTGCCTCCTCGATGATCGTGTGCACGTTGGTGCCGCTGATGCCGAACGCCGACACGCCCGCACGGCGCGGACGCCCGCTGCGTTCCCACGGCTGAGCATCGGTGAGCAGCGAGACCGCGCCCTCCGACCAGTCGACGTGCGGCGACGGCTCGTCGACGTGCAACGTCCTGGGCAGCACGCCGTTCTGCAGCGCCATGACCACCTTGATGACACCGGCGACACCGGCCGCGGCCTGGGCGTGGCCGATGTTGGACTTCACCGAGCCCAGCCACAGCGGCTCGGCGCGGTCCTGGCCGTAGGTGGCGAGCACCGCCTGGGCCTCGATCGGGTCGCCGAGCTTCGTGCCGGTGCCGTGCGCCTCGACCGCGTCCACCTCGGACGGGGCCAGGCCCGCGTTCGCCAGCGCCTGCCGGATCACCCGCTGCTGCGAGGGACCGTTCGGCGCGGTCAGGCCGTTGGACGCGCCGTCCTGGTTGACCGCGCTACCCCGCACGACGGCGAGCACCCGGTGGCCGTTGCGGCGGGCGTCCGACAGCCGTTCCAGCAGCAGCACGCCGACGCCCTCGGCCGCGCCCATGCCGTCGGCCGCGGCGGAGAACGCCTTGCAGCGCCCGTCCTTCGCCAGCCCGCCGGCACGGCTGAACTCGACGAAGAAGCCGGGGCTGGACATGACGGTCGCGCCGCCGGCCAACGCCAGCGTGCACTCGCCGTTGCGCAGTGCGGCGGTGGCGAGGTGCAGGGCCACGAGCGACGACGAGCAGGCGGTGTCGACGGTGACCGCCGGTCCCTCCAGCCCGAAGACGTACGACACCCGGCCGGACGCCACGCTGCCCGCGTTGCCGGTGAGCACGTGTCCTTCCTGCTCCCCCGCGACGCCGTTCAGCGACACGGTGTAGTCCTGGCCGCTGAGGCCGGTGAACACGCCGGTCTGGCTGCCGCGCAACGACTCCGGCACGATCCCGGCCCGTTCGACCGCCTCCCAGGACGTCTCCAGCAGCAGCCGCTGCTGCGGGTCCATCGCCACGGCCTCGCGCGGCGAGATCCCGAAGAAGCCCGCGTCGAAGTCACCCGCGTCGTACATGAACGCGCCCTCGCGGGTGTAGGTGCGTCCGGAGGTCGCGGCCGGGTCGTAGATCTCGTCGGTGTTCCAGCCGCGGTCCACCGGGAAGTCGCCCACGGCGTCCCTGCCGTCGGCGAGCAACGCCCACAGGTCCTCCGGCGAGCGGACTCCGCCGGGGTAGCGGCAGGCCATGCCCACGATCGCGATCGGTTCGTCGGTCGACGTGCCCGCGCGGACGACCTCCCGCACCGGTTCGGCCTCGCCGACGAGCTCGGTCCGCAGCCGGGCGGCCAGCGCCACCGGCGTCGGGTGGTCGAACACGAGGGTGGCGGGCAGCCGCAGCCCGGTCGCGGCCGTCAGGCGGTTGCGCAGCTCGACCGCGGTGAGCGAGTCGACGCCGAGCTCCTTGAACGGCTTGGCGACGTCGAGGTCGTCCGGGCTGCCGTGCCCGAGGACGGTGGCCGCGTGCATCCGGACCAGCTGGACGAGCGTCTTGTCCTGGTCGGCGCGGGACAGCGTCCGCAGCCGTTCGGTGAGACCCGCGCGGTCGGCCGTGACACCGGCCGCCGTGGTGCGCTTGCGGGTGGTCCTGACCAGGCCGCGCAGCAACGGCGGCACGTCCGCCTGGCCGCGCAGCCCCTTCGTGTCCAGCTCGGCCGCGAGCACCGCGGGTGCCGGCAGGGCGATCGCCGCGTCGAGCAGCGCCAGTCCGTCCTGAGCGGACAGCGGCTTCATGCCGCCGGTCGTCATCCGCTGGACCTGGGCGTCGTCGAGGTGCGCGGTCAGGCCGCTGCGCTCCTGCCAGAAGCCCCAGGCGATCGACGTCGCGGGCAGGCCCAGCGAGTGCCGGTGCCGCGCCAGTCCGTCGAGGAAGGCGTTGGCGGCGGCGTAGTTCGCCTGGCCGGGGCTGCCGACCGTGCCGGCGGCCGAGGAGAACAGCACGAACGCGGCCAGGTCCTGGCCCTTGGTCAGCTCGTGCAGGTGCATGGCGGCGTCCGCCTTGGGGCGCCAGACCTTCTCCATCCGCTCCGGCGACAACGCCGTGACGACACCGTCGTCGAGCACACCGGCCGCGTGGACGACCGCCGTGATCCGCCGGCCGCGCAGCACCTCGGCCAGAGCGGCCCTGTCCCCGACGTCGCAGGCCACGACCTCGGCACCGAGCTCGGCCTCCAGCTCCGGCGCCGACCCGCTCCTGCCGAGCAGCAACAGATTTCGGGCGCCACGGGCGGCGAGGTGCCGTGCCACCAGGCCACCGAGCGTGCCGGTACCGCCGGTGATCACCACGGTGCCGTCCGGATCCAGTTCGCGCGGCACGGTCAGCACGACCTTGCCGACGTGCTTGGCCTGGCTGACGAACCGCAACGCCTCGCGCGCCCGGCGCACGTCCCACGCCCGGATCGGCAGCAGCGACAGCACGCCCTGCTCGAACAGGGCCACGATCTTGCGCAGCATCTCCTGGATGCGCCGCGGTCCCGCCTCGCCCAGGTCGAACGCCCGGTAGTGCACGCCGGGGTGCTGCTCGGCCACGACCTCCGCGTCACGGACGTCGGTCTTGCCCATCTCGATGAACCGGCCGCCCTCGCCGAGCAGTCCGAGCGAGGCGTCCACGTACTCGCCGGCCAGGCTGTCCAGCACGACGTCCACCCGGCCGAACCGCTCCGCGAACTCCAGCGACCGCGACGACGCGATCCGGTCGTCGCGCAAACCCATGCCGCGCAACGAGTCCCACTTCGCTGGACTCGCCGTGCCGTAGACCTCGGCACCGGCGGCGCGCGCCAGCTGCACCGCCGCCATGCCCACTCCGCCGGCGGCCGCGTGCACCAGCACCGACTCGCCGGCCTGGAGGTCGGCGAGGTCGTGCAGCCCGTACCAGGCGGTCAGGAACACCGTCGGCACGGACGCCGCCTCGGCGAAGGTCCAGCCGAGCGGGATCGGGACCACCAGACGGTGATCCGCGACGGCTCTGGCCGCGAAGGCGCCCGCGAACAGGCCCATCACGCGGTCGCCCACGGCCAGTCCCTCGACGCCGGGGCCGACCTCGACCACGACACCGGCGGCCTCGTTGCCGACGAACGTGCCGTTGCCGGGGTACATGCCGACCGACATCAGGGCGTCGCGGAAGTTCACACCCGCCGCCCGCACCGCCACGCGGACCTGACCCGCTTCCAGCGGCTGGTCGTCGACCGGTCGTGCGTCGACGCCCTGCACGCTCTCGCCGTCCGCGACCACCTGCCACGAGGTGTCCGGCAGCGTGATCGACTCCGGGAAGGACCGGGTCAGGCGAGGCACCTGGACCCGGCGTCCGCGCACCAGCGCGGCCGTCTCCCCGGAGTCCAGCAGGCCCGGCAGGACCGCGGCGTCGGCGTCGTCCCCGAGGTCGGCGACGACGACTCGTCCCGGGAACTCAGCCTGGACCGAACGGACAAGTCCCCAGACGCCAGCAAGATCAAGAGCCACCCCATCGTCCCGCTCCTCCACCGCGCCTCGGGTCACCACGACCACCTGGGCCTGACCGTCCATGAGCCTGCCGAGCACGTCCGCGAGCCACGTCACGACGGCGAGGCCGCGTTCCGCGGTGCCGTCACCGGGGGCGCACGACACGACGACGCACGCCGCCCGGTCGTCGACCTCCCCGACCTCCTCGACCCGGCGGAGGCCACCCAGCCCGTCGCCGAGCACCACCCAGCCGGCGGGGATCGCGGCCGGTTCGACGTCGACCGGCACCCATTCCAGCCCGAGCAGGGCGTCCGGCGTGGAGTCGAACCGCTCCAGGGCGACCGGCCGCAGCGCGAGCGACCCGACGACCGCGACCGGCGCACCGGCGCCGTCGAACAGCTCCAGCGCCACGCCGTCGTCGACCGCGCGGAGCCTCGCCCGCAGCACGGACGCGCCGGCCGCGAACACCCGGACGTCGTTCCACGCGAAGGGGAGCTGCGCCCGTGCCGGATCGGTGATCAGCTCACCGGGGCCGAGGGCGTGCAGAACGGCGTCGAGCAGCGCGGGGTGCAGGGTGAAGCGGCTCGGGTCGGTCTCCTCCGGCAGCGCGACCTCGGCGAAGACCTCGTCGCCGCGCCGCCACACCGCCCGCAGGCCCTGGAACGACGGCCCGTACTCGAAGCCGCCGGCCGCGAGCCGGTCGTAGAGTCCCTCCACGCCCACGGTCTCCGCTCCGGCGGGCGGCCACTCCAGCGCCGCGCCGGTGAAGCCCGCGCCGCCTTCGGACACGACGCCCTCGGCGTGCTGGACCCACTCGTCGTCGTTCAGCGAGTAGACGCCGACACCGCGCCGCCCGGACTCGTCAGGGGCCCCCACCACGACCTGGACCTGCACCGCGCCACCCGCGGGCACCACCAGCGGCCGGTGCAGCATCAGCTCCTCGACGGTGTCGCAGCCGGCCTCGTCCCCGGCCCGCACGGCCAGTTCGACGAACGCGGTCCCCGGCAGCAGCACAGTTCCGGACACGGCGTGGTCGGCGATCCAGGCGGGCGACGTCGCCGTCCACCGTCCGGAAAGGACAACCCCGCCGCCGTCCGCCAGTGCCACCACCGAGTCCAGCAGCGGGTGCGCCGCGCCGCCGGACGACGACGTGGCGCCTTCGAGCCAGTAGCGGCGCCGGTCGAACGCGTAGGTCGGCAGCGCGACCCGGCGGCCCTGCTCCAGCACCGGCCAGGTGACGTCCAGGCCGTGCGTGAACGCTTCGCCCAGCGACAGCAGGAACCGGTCGAGCCCGCCGTCCTCCTTGCGGATCGACCCGACGGCGGTGACGTCGGCCGCCTCGATCAGCGAGGCCGTCAGCAGCGGGTGCGGACTGACCTCGACGAACACCGAGGCGCCATCGGCCACCGCGGCGAGCGCGGCCTGCTGGAACAGCACGGGCTGCCGCAGGCTGCGGTACCAGTACTCGGCGTCCAGCTCGGCCGTGTCGATCAGGCCCCCGGCCATCGTCGAGTAGAACGGCACCTCGCACGACCGCGGCCGGACGTCCGCGAGCACCGCCAGCAGCTCGTCGCGGATCTCCTCCACCTGCGCGGAGTGCGACGCGAAGTCGACCCCGGGCAGCCGCCACCGCAGCACACCGGCCCTGGCGAGGCTTTTCTCGAACTCGAGCAGCGCCTTCGGCTCACCGGCGACGACCGTGGTCGCGGGAGCGTTGACCGCGGCGACGGAGATGACCTCGCCCCACGGCGCGATGCGTTCCGCGACCTCGGCCTCCGGCAGCGACACCGACAGCATGGCGCCCTTGCCCGAGACCTGCCGCAGCAGCCCGCTGCGCAGTGCGACGACCTTCGCGGCCTCGGGGAGCGAGAGCGCTCCCGCCACGCAGGCCGCGGCGATCTCGCCCTGCGAGTGCCCGATGACACCGCTCGGCGTGACACCACTGGCCTGCCACAGCGCCGCCATCGACACCATGACGGAGAACAGCACGGGCTGGACCACGTCGACCCTGGCGAGGTCGGGCGCTCCCTCGACGCCGTGCAGCACGTCGCGGACGCTCCAGCCCAGCAACGGTTCCAGCGCCAAGTCGCACTCGACCAGGCGTTCGCGGAACACCGGCGACGAGTCCGCCAGTTCGAGCGCCATGCCCTGCCACTGCGACCCCTGGCCGGGGAACACGAAGACGGGCGGCCGGCCGTGGTCGGCCGCGGTGTTCTCGACGACGTTCGCCGCCGAACCTCCCTCCGCGACCACTTCCAAGCCCCGCACCAGGTCTTCGCCCGCCGCGACGACGACCGCCCGGTGGGTGTGCGCGGACCTGGTCGTGGCCAGCGAGAACGCGACGTCGAGCGGGTCGAGGTCCGCCCCGGCCAGGTGCTCGGCGAGCACGGCGGCCTGGGCGCGCATCGCCCGTTCGCTGCGACCGGACACGACCCACGGCACGACGGACTGGTCACGCGGTTCTTCCGCCGCCGCCGGCTGCTCCGGTGCTTCCTCCAGGATCGTGTGGACGTTCGTGCCGCTGATGCCGAACGCGGAGACGCCGGCCCGGCGCGGGTGGCCGTTGCGGTCCCAGGGCCGGGCCTCGGTCAGCAACGACACCGCGCCCGCGGACCAGTCGATGTGCGGCGAGGGCTCAGTGGCGTGCAGGGTCTTGGGCAGCACGCCGTGGCGCATCGCCATGACCATCTTGATCACGCCCGCGACGCCGGCCGCCGACTGGGCGTGGCCGATGTTCGACTTGACCGAACCCAGCCACACCGGGGTGTCGCGGTCCTGGCCGTAGGTGGCGAGCACGGCCTGCGCCTCGATCGGGTCGCCGAGCTTCGTGCCCGTGCCGTGCGCCTCCACGACGTCCACATCGGACGGACGCAGACCGGCGTTCGACAACGCCGCACGGATCACCCGTTGCTGCGACGGGCCGTTCGGTGCGGTGAGCCCGTTGGACGCACCGTCCTGGTTCACGGCGCTGCCGCGCACGACGGCCAGGACCTCGTGGCCGTTGCGCTGGGCGTCCGACAGCCGTTCCAGCAGCAGGACGCCGATGCCTTCCGCGGCGCCCATGCCGTCGGCGTCGGCGGAGAACGCCTTGCAGCGCCCGTCCTTCGCCAGCCCGCCCTGGCGGCTGAACTCGACGAAGAACCCCGGGCTGGACATCACGGTCGCGCCACCGGCCAGCGCCAGCGTGCACTCCCCGTTGCGCAGAGCGTTTGCGGCGAGGTGCAGTGCCACCAGCGAGGAGGAGCAGGCCGTGTCGACCGTGACGGCCGGGCCTTCGAGACCGAAGACGTAGGAGACCCGGCCGGACGCCACACTGCCCGCGTTGCCGGTGACGAGCTGGCCCTCGGTGCCGTCGGAGGTGTCGACGAGCGAACCGACGTAGTCCTGGCCGCTCAGGCCGGTGAACACGCCGGTCTGGCTGCCGCGCAACGACTCCGGCACGATCCCGGCCCGTTCGAACACCTCCTGCGAGGTCTCCAGCAGCAGCCTCTGCTGCGGGTCCATCGCGAGCGCCTCGCGCGGCGAGATCCCGAAGAACCCGGCGTCGAACGCGCCGGCCTCGCGGACGAACCCGCCCTGCCGCACGTAGGTCTTGCCGGAACGGTCCGGGTCGGGGTCGTAGAGCCCTTCGACGTCCCAGCCGCGGTCGTCCGGGAAGTCGCCGATGGCGTCACGGCCCGCGGCCAGCAACGCCCAGAGGTCCTCCGGCGACCGGACGCCGCCGGGGAACCGGCAGGCCATGCCGACGATCGCGATGGGTTCGTCCGTCGTCCCCGTCCGCACGACCTCGCGCGGCCGTGCGGACGTCTCGCCGACCAGGTCCGCGCGCAGCCGGGCCGCCAGGTCGTTCGGCGTGGGGTGGTCGAAGACGAGCGTCGCCGGCAGCCGCAGCCCGGTGGCGGCGTTGAGGCGGTTGCGCAGCTCGACCGAGGTCAGCGAGTCGAACCCGAGCTCCTTGAACGACCTGGTGGCCGCGATGTCCGCCGGGTTGTCGTACCCGAGCGCCGCGGCCGCGTTGGACCGCACCAGGTCGAGCACCGCGCGGTCGCGGTCGGCCTCCGGCAGCCGGGCGAGGCGGTCGCCGAGCGTGCTGCTCGCGGCGCCGGACGCCGTCCGGCGCGTCCGTCCCCTGACCAGGCCGCGCAGCAACGGCGGGACGTCCTTCAGCGCCTTGACGTCGAGCTTCGCCGCGAGCACGGCCGGAACTGGGCTCGCGATGGCCGCGTCCAGCAACGCCAGCCCGTCCTGGGCGGACAGCGGCCGCATGCCGCCGGCCGACATCCTGCGCAGCTGCGCGTCGTCGAGGTGCTCGGTCATGCCGCTGCGGTCTTCCCAGAAGCCCCAGGCGATCGACGTGCCGGCGAGGCCGCGCTCCTGGCGGTGCTGGGCCAGTGCGTCGAGGAAGACGTTGGCGGCGGCGTAGTTGCCCTGCCCGGCGCTGCCGACCGTGCCGGCGGCGGAGGAGAACAGCACGAACGCCGCCAGGTCCTGGCCCGCGGTCAGCTCGTGGAGGTTGATGGCCGCGTCCGCCTTGGGACGCCACACGCGGTCGATCCGCTCCGGGGTGAGAGCGGAGATCACGCCGTCGTCGAGCACACCGGCCGCGTGCACCACGGCCGTGATCTTCCGGCCCTCCAGCACTTCCGCCAGCGCGGCCCGGTCCGTGACGTCGCAGGCCACGACCTCGGCGTCGATCTCCGATGCCGACCCGCTCCGGCTGAGCAGCACCAGGTTCCGCATCCCGCGCTGGGCGAGGTGCCGGGCCACGTGCAGCCCGAGCGTGCCCGTGCCGCCGGTGATCACGACGGTGCCGTCCGGATCCAGTTCGCGCGGCACGGTCAGCACGACCTTGCCGACGTGCTTGGCCTGGCTGACGAACCGCAACGCCTCACGAGCGCGTCGCACGTCCCACGCCCGGATCGGCAGCAACGACAACGCACCCTGCTCGAACAGGGCCACGATCTCCCGCAGCATCTCCTGGATGCGGTCCTCCCCCGCCTCGGCGAGGTCGAAGGCCCGGTACCGCACACCGGGGTGCTGACCGGCGTCCCGCACGTCGGTCTTGCCCATCTCGACGAACCGGCCACCTTCACCGAGCAGTCCCAGCGAGGCGTCGACGAACTCGCCGGCGAGGCTGTTCAGCACGACGTCGACCCGCCCGAACTGCTCGGCGAACTCCAGCGTCCGCGAGGAAGCCACACCCGCCAGTCCGGTGAGAGCGCCCCACTTCGCCGGGCTGGCCGTGCCGTAGACCTCAGCACCCCAGGCGCGTGCCAGCTGCGTCGCGGCCATGCCCACACCGCCGGCCGCCGAGTGCACCAGCACCGACTCGCCGGCTCGCAGGTCCGCCAGGTCGCGCAACGCGTACCAGGCGGTCAGGAACACCGTCGGCACCGAAGCCGCCTCGGCGAACGACCAGCCGTCGGGAATCTTCGCCACCACGCGGTGATCGGCGACGACCTCCGACCCGAACGAGCCGCGGAACAGGCCCATCACCCGGTCGCCGACCGCCAGGCCGGCCTCCGCTCCGACCTCGACCACCACACCGGCGCCCTCGTTGCCGATCACGGTGTCGCCGCCGGGGTACAGACCGACGCACATCAGGGCGTCCCGGAAGTTCACGCCCGCAGCCCGGATCGCCACGCGGACCTGCCCGGCGCCGAGCTCCGCGGTGCCGGTCTCCACGACGTCGACGCCCTCGACGCTCTCGCCGTCCGCCACCAGCCGCCACGGCGTGTTCCGCGGCAGCGCAAACGTTTCCGGCATGGTGCGGGTGAGCCTGGGGACGAGCACGCGGCCGTCCCGCACCAGCGCGGAGGGTTCGTCCGACGCCACCAGCCCGGCCAGCAGGCCGAAGTCCACATCGGACTGCGCGTCGACCAGGGTGATCCGGTCCGGCAGCTCGGCCTGGGCCGACCGCACGAGGCCCCACACCCCGGCGAGGCCGAGGTCCACCTCGTCACCGACGGCGCCGCGCGTCACCACGACCACGTGCGCGTCGGTCCCTGCCAAGCGGTTCAGCACGTCCACCAGCCACGTCACGACGGCTCGGCCGCGGTCCGCGACCGGCAGGGACGTGTCGGCGACGCACGACACCACCACGCACCGGGCGTCGTCCGCCGAGTCGAACTCGTCCAGCGAGACCCAACCGGACGCATCGCCGGGCGGGACGTCGAGCGCCACCCAGTCCATGCGCAGCACCGAGTCGCCGGCAGAACTGGCCGCCGCGGTGACCGGCCGTGACACGACCGACCGCACGGAAGCGACCGCGGCACCGGTGGCGTCGGCCAGGTCCAGCGACAGGCCGTCCTCCCCCGCCGGACGCAAACGCACGCGCAGTGCGGTGGCCCCCTCGGCGTGCAGGGTCACGTCGTTCCAGACGAACGGCAGCATGGCCTCGCGGACCGCGCCCTCGTCCCGTGCCGCGGCCGCGTGCAGAGCCGCGTCGAACAGCGCCGGGTGCAGCCCGAACCGGCCCGCGTCGGACTGGTGCTCCTCGGGGAGCGCGACCTCGGCGAAGATCTCGTCGCCCCGCCGCCACACCGCCTGCAGGCCGCGGAACGACGGCCCGTAGCCATATCCCGCGTCGGTCAGCCGGTCGTAGAACCCGTCGATCCCCACCGCGTCCGCCCCCGCGGGCGGCCACTCGGTCAGGTCGACGGCCTCACCCGCCGCGCTGGTCAGGAACCCTTCGGCGTGATGGCTCCACTCCTCGCCGTCGGCCGACGAGAAGACTCCGACGCTCCGGCGTCCGGACTCGTCCGCGCCCACCAGCACCTGCACCTGGACCGACGTGCCGGCCGACAACGCCAAGGGCCGGTGCAGCGTCAGCTCCTCGAGCGCCGGGCAGCCGATCTCGTCCCCGGCCCTCACCGCCATCTCGACGAACGCCGTGCCGGGCACCAGGACCTGCCCCGCCACCGCGTGATCGGCGAGCCACGCGGGCGAGGCCGGCGACACCCGGCCCGACAGCACCACACCGCCGCCGTCGGCGAGCGCCACCGCCGATCCCAGCAGCGGGTGGGCACCGCCCGTCGCGCCGCCCAGGCCGGAGTCCAGCCAGAACCGGCGCCGCTCGAAGGCGTACGTCGGCAGGTCCACCCGGCGGCCGCCGGACAGCCCCGGCCACGTCACGTCCACGCCGTGTGCGAACGCCTCGCCCAGCGACAGCACGAACCGGTCCAGTCCGCCGTCGTCGCGCCGGATCGAGCCGAGCGCCATCACGTCGGCGGTCTCCTGCACCGACGACACCAGCACCGGGTGCGGACTGACCTCGACGAACACCCGCAGGCCGTCCTGCACCGCGCTGAGCGTCGCCTGGTCGAACGCGACCGTGCGCCGCAGGTTCTCGTACCAGTACTCCGCGGTCAGCCCGGCGGTGTCGACCAGCCCGCCGCTCACCGTCGAGTAGAACGGCACCTCGCACGACCGCGGCCGGATGTCCGCGAGCGCCGCCAGCAGTTCGTCGCGGATCGACTCGACCTGCGCCGAGTGCGACGCGTAGTCCACGGCGATCCGGCGCGCCCGCACCTTCTCCCGCCGGCACCAGGCCAGCGCCGCTTCGAGGCCGGCCACCTCTCCGGAGATCACCGTCGTGGAGGCGCCGTTGACCGCGGCTACCGAGACGCCGTCCCACTCGCCCAGCAGCTCGCGCACCCGTGCCGCGGGCAGGCCGACCGACGCCATCCCGCCCAGCCCGGACAGGCTCACCAGCAGCTTGCTGCGGGTGACGACCACCCGTGCCGCGTCCTCCAGCGACAACGCCCCGGCCACGCACGCCGCCGCGATCTCGCCCTGGGAGTGCCCGATCACGCCGCCCGGCGTGACACCGCTGCCCTGCCACAACGCCCCGAGCGACACCATGACCGCGAACAGCACCGGCTGCACGACGTCGACCCGCACCATCTCGGGCGCACCGTCCACACCGGACAGGACGTCGAGGACCCGCCAGCCCAGCAACGGTTCCATCACCCGGTCGCACTCGGCCAGCCGCTCACCGAACACCGGGGCGACCGCGGCCAGTTCCACCGCCATGCCCGCCCACTGCGAACCCTGACCGGGGAAGACGAAGACGGGTGAGGTGCTCGCGGCCGCACGGCCGGTGACCACCTGGGCCGACGCGCTGCCGTCGCGCACCGCCCGCAGGGCGCTGACGAGCTCGTCGCGGCCGGAGACCGCGGCGACCGCCCGTTCCGCGAAGGTCGCGCGTCCGGTGGTCAGCGAGTGGGCGATGTCGACCGGACGGAGTTCGGGGTGGTCCTCGACGAACGACAGCAGCCGACCGGCGTGCGCGCGCAGCGCGGGCACCGACTTGGCCGAGAGCGCCACCGGCACCACCGAGTCCGGCGCCTCCCCCGCGTCCTGCTCGACGACGGGCGCTTCCTCCAGCACGACGTGCGCGTTGGTGCCGCTCATGCCGAACGACGACACGCCCGCCCGGCGCGGGTGGCCGTTGCGTTCCCAGGGCTGGGCCTCGGTGAGCAGCGAGACCGCGCCCGCGGACCAGTCGACGTGGGGTGAGGGCGAGTCGATGTGCAGCGACTTCGGCAGCACGTTGTTCTGCAGCGCCAGCACCATCTTGATGACACCGGCGACACCGGCCGCCGCCTGGGCGTGGCCGATGTTGGACTTGACCGACCCCAGCCACAACGGCGTCGACCGGCCCTGCCCGTAGGTCGCCAGCACCGCCTGGGCCTCGATCGGGTCACCCAGCTTGGTGCCCGTGCCGTGCGCCTCCACGGCGTCCACATCGGACGGACGCAGGCCGGCGTTCGTCAGCGCCGCGCGGATCACCCGCTGCTGCGACGGGCCGCTGGGCGCCGTCAGTCCGTTGGACGCGCCGTCCTGGTTGACGGCGGTGCCGCGGATGACGGCGAGAATCCGCCGGCCGTTGCGCCGCGCGTCCGACAACCGTTCCAGCAGCAGGACTCCGACGCCCTCGCCCGCACCCATGCCGTCCGCCGCTGCCGAGAACGCCTTGCAGCGCCCGTCCTTCGCCAGTCCGCCCTGCCGGCTGAACTCGACGAAGAAGCCGGGACTCGACATGACCGTCGCGCCACCGGCCAACGCCAGCGTGCACTCACCGCTGCGCAGCGCCCCGACCGCGAGGTGCATCGCCACCAGCGACGACGAGCACGCGGTGTCGACCGTGACGGCCGGGCCTTCGAGACCGAAGACGTACGACACCCGGCCGGACGCCACACTGCCCGCGCTCCCGGTCGCGACGTGACCTTCCACGACGTCCGGGCTCGCCGAGCTGCCGTAGTCCTGCCCGCTCAGCCCCGCGAACACGCCGGTCTGGCTGCCGCGCAACGACTCCGGCACGATCCCGGCCCGTTCGAACACCTCCCACGACGCCTCCAGCAGCAGCCGCTGCTGCGGGTCCATCGCCAGCGCCTCGCGCGGCGAGATCCCGAAGAACCCCGCGTCGAAGTCGCCGACGTCGTGCAGGAACCCGCCGTAGCGGGTGTAGCAGGTGCCCGTCCGGTCGGGATCGGGGTCGTAGAGCGCCTCCACGTCCCAGCCGCGGTCGAGCGGGAACGTCCCGATCGCGTCCGCCTCGCCGGTGAGCAGCCGCCACAGGTCGTCGGGCGACGAGACGCCGCCGGGGAACCGGCAGGCCATGCCCACGACGGCGATCGGCTCGGTGGAGGCGGCCGCGAGCCGGCCCGCCTCCTTCTGCAGCCGCTCGTTCTCCTTGAGCGAGGCCCGCAGTGCCTCGACGAGCTGGTCGGTAGACGTGCTCAAGTCACACTCTCCTGATCAGGACGAGCTGATGCCCATGGCCCGCCGGACCAGGTCGCTCGCGTCCATCGCGTCAAGGGATTCCGTCGAGTCGTGCGCGGGTTCCTGCTCGCCCTGCCCGGCGAGCCGCAGCACCAGGTCCAGCACCCCGCCGGCCTTCAGCAGGTCGAACGGGACTGCCGCCAGCGCGGCCCGGAACCGCGCCTGCTCCGGGTCCGCCGCCTCCGGCGTCAGCCCGGCCAGCAGGTGGGCGGCCAGCGCCACCGGTGTCGGGTGGTCGAAGACCATGGTCGCGGGCAGCCGCAGGCCGGTCGCGGCGGTGAGCCGGTTGCGCAGCTCCACCGCGGTGAGGGAGTCGAACCCGATCTCCTTGAACGCCCTGGTGGCGTCGAGGTCGTCGGGATTCTCGTGCCCGAGCACCGCCGCGGCGTGCTGCGCGACCAGCCGCACCAGCAGCTTGTCCTGGTCCGGCCGCGGCAGCCCCGCCAGCCGGTCGGCCAGCGACGTCCCGCCCGCGGTCTCGGCCGGAACGGCAGATCGACGCCGGGCCGGACGGGCCAGTCCGCGCAGCAACGGCGGCACGTCGGCCGCGTTCCTCAGCGCGGACACGTCCAGCGGCGCGGCGACCACCAGCGGCAGCGGCTGGGCCAGCGCGGCGTCGAACAGCGCCAATCCGTCCTCTGTGGACAGCGGTCGCATGCCACCCCTGGCGAGCCGCCGCACCTGGTCGTCGTCGAGGTGCGCGGTCATGCCGCTGCGCTCCTCCCAGAAGCCCCAGGCGATCGAGGTCGCCGGCAGGCCGCGGACGCGGCGGTGCTGTGCGAGCCCGTCGAGGAAGACGTTGGCGGCGGCGTAGTTGCCCTGCCCGGGACTGCCGACGGCACCGGCGGCGGAGGAGAACAGCACGAACGCCGCCAGGTCCTGGCCCGCGGTCAGCTCGTGCAGGTTGAGCGCCGCCTCGGCCTTGGGCCGCCAGACCCGTTCGATCTGCTCCGGGGTCAGCGCGGTGACCACGCCGTCGTCGAGCACGCCCGCGGCGTGGACGACCGCCGTGATCCGGCGCCCCTCCAACACCTTCGCCAGCGCCGCCTTGTCCGCAGCGTCGCAAGCCACGACCTCGGCGCCCAGCTCGGCTTCGAGCTCCGGTGCCGAACCGGATCGGCTGAGCAGCAGCACGTTGCGGGCGCCGCGTTCGGCGAGGTGCCGGGCGACGTGCGCACCGATCGTGCCGGTGCCGCCGGTGATCACGACCGTGCCGTCCGGGTCCAGCCCGTGCGGGACGGTCAGGACGACCTTGCCGATGTGCCTGGCCTGGCTGACGAACCGCAACGCCTCGCGCGCCTGCCGGACGTCGAACGCCCGCACCGGCGAGAGGTCGAGCTCGCCGCGGTCGAACAGCGCCACGACCTCCCGCAGCATCTCGCCGGTCCGCTCCTCCCCCGCCTCGCCGAGGACGAACGCCCGGTAGCGCACGCCGGGGTGCCGCGCCGCGACGACGTCCGGGTCGCGGACGTCGGTCTTGCCCATCTCGACGAACCGGCCGCCCTCGCCCAGCAGCCCGAGCGAGGCGTCCACGAACTCGCCCGCGAGGCTGTCCAGCACGACGTCGACCCGCCCGAACCGCTCGGCGAACTCCAGCGTCCGCGAGGACGCGACCCCCTTCAGCCCGGTGAGCGCGCCCCACTTCGACGGACTCGCCGTGCCGTAGACCTCGGCGCCCCACGCCCGTGCCAGCTGCACGGCCGCCATGCCCACACCACCGGCGGCCGCGTGCACCAGCACCGACTCACCGGCCCGCAGGTCGGCGAGGTCCCGCAACGCGTACCAGGCCGTGAGGAAGACCATCGGCACCGACGCCGCGTCGGCGAACGACCACCCGGCCGGGATGCGCGTCACCAGGCGGTGGTCCGCGACCGCCTCCGACGAGAACGCGCCGGGGAACACGCCCATGACCCGGTCGCCCACCGCGAGGTCGACACCGGGGCCGACCTCGACGACGACACCGGCGCCCTCGTTGCCCACCGCCGTCTCCCCGCCGGGGTACATGCCGACGCACATCAGCGCGTCCCGGAAGTTCACCCCGGCCGCCCGCACCGCGATCCGCACCTCACCCGCCGCCAGCGCACGGGGTTCGGCGGCCTCGACGGTCACGCCCTCCAGGCTCTGCCCGTCGACCGCGAGCCGCCACGGCCCGTCCGGCAGCGCCAGCACCTCCGGCTGGTCCCCGGTCAGCCGCGGCACCAGCACCTTCCCGGCACGGACCAGCGCCGCGTTCTCGCCCAGCGCCACCAGCGCCGGCACGACGCCGAGGTCGTCGTCGTGCTGCACGTCCAGCACCGTGACCCGGCCGGCGAACTCGGCCTGGGCCGACCGCACCAGACCCCAGACCCCGGCCTGCGACAGGTCCACATCGGACTCGTCACCGGCCGCGCCGCGGGTGACGACGACGACCTGCGAGTCACCCTCCAGCAACGGCCGCAGCCGTTCCGCCAGCCAGGTCACGACCTCCAACCCGGTCCCGGACGGACAGGTCAGCACCACGTGGTCCACGTCGGCGGCGTCGGGCAGCACGACCGGCAGCCACCGCACCCGCATCAGCGCGTCACCCCGGCCGGCCGCGGCCAGCTGGTCCTCGCTGACCGGCCTCGACCGCACGGCCGCCACCGACGCGACGGGCGCGCCGGTGAGGTCGGCGAGGTCGAGCGACACCTCGTCGGACCCGGTGCGCCGCAACCGGACCCGCAACGCCGCCGTGCCCTCCGCGTGCACCGTCACGCCGGACCAGACGAACGGCAGGCCGACGGCCACGTCGTCCGCGACCGCGCCCGACACGTGCAGGGCGGCGTCGAACAGCGCCGGGTGCAGCGTGAACCGGCTCGGGTCGGTCCCCTCCGGCAGCGCGACCTCCGCGAAGACCTCGTCCCCGCGCCGCCACACCCTCCGCAGCCCCTGGAACGACGGCCCGTACCCGTACCCCGACTCGGCGAGCCGGTCGTAGAACCCGTCGATCCCCACCGCTTCCGCACCGGCGGGAGGCCACTCGTCCAACGACACCGCGTCCTCACCGGAAGCCACCAGCCGCCCTTCGGCGTGGTGCGTCCACTCCTCGCCGTCCGCCGACGAGTAGACCGCCACACTCCGGCCGTCGGCCTCGGGCGCGCCCACCAGCACCTGCACCGCCACCGACCCGTCCGGCGGCAGCACCAGGGGCCGGTGCAACGTCAGTTCCTCGACGGTCGAACACCCGACCTCGTCGCCCGCGCGCACCGCCATCTCGACGAACGCCGTGCCGGGCAACAACACCCGGCCCGCGACCGCGTGGTCGGCGACCCACTCCGGCGAGCTCGCCGACACCCGGCCCGACAGCACCACACCGCCGCCGTCGGCCAGCGCCACCGACGAGCCCAGCAACGGGTGCCCCGCACCGCCACCACCGCTCGGGCCGGGGTTCAGCCAGAACCGCCGCCGGTCGAACGCGTACGTCGGCAGCTCCACCCGGCGGCCTTCCGCCAGGCCGGGCCACGAGACGTCGACGCCGTGCACGAACGCCTCGGCCAGCGACAGCACGAACCGGTCCAGCCCGCCGTCGTCGCGCCGGATCGACCCCAGTGCCACCACGTCCGCGGTCTCCTGCACCGACGACACCAGCACCGGGTGCGGACTGACCTCGACGAACACGTGCAGGCCGTCCTCGACCGCGGCGAGCGTCGCCTGGTCGAACAGCACGGTCCGGCGCAGGTTCTCGTACCAGTACTCGGCGGTGAGCTCGGCGGTGTCGATCAGGCCGCCGGTCACCGTCGAGTAGAACGGCACCTCGCACGACTTCGGCGTGACGCCGGAGAGGACCTCCAGCAGCTCCTCGCGGATCGACTCGACCTGCGCCGAGTGCGACGCGTAGTCGACCGCGATCCGCCGGGCGCGCACGCCCTCCCGTTCGCACCAGGCCAGTGCCTCGTCCAGACCGGCGGGGCTGCCGGAGACGACCGTCGACGCGGCGCCGTTCACGGCCGCCACGGACACGCCGTCCCACCGGTCCAGCAGCTCGCGCACCCGTGCCGCGGGCAGGCCGACCGACATCATCCCGCCCAGCCCGGACAGGCTCACCAGCAACCGGCTGCGCGCGACCACGACCAGTGCCGCGTCCTCCAGCGACAACGCCCCGGCGACGCACGCCGCCGCCATCTCGCCCTGCGAGTGCCCGATCACACCGCCCGGCGTGACACCGCTGGCCAGCCACAGGGCACCCAGCGACACCATCACCGCGAACAGCACCGGCTGGACGACGTCCACCCGTTCCAGCTTCGGCGCACCCTCCACACCGGACAGCACGTCGAGGACCCGCCAGCCCAGCAACGGTTCCAGCACCCGGTCGCACTCGGCCAGCCGCTCGCCGAACACCGGGGACGCCGCGGCCAGCTCGATCGCCATGCCCTGCCACTGCGACCCCTGGCCGGGGAACACGAACACCGGGGCCCGCCCGGACTCGTCGGCGACCGCCTGGACCAGGTTCGGCGCGGGAGCCCCCTGCGCCAACGTCTTCAGCGCGGCCAGCACCTCGTCCCTGTCAGCCCCGACCGCGACGGCGCGGTGCGGGAGCGAGGTCCTGGCCGTCACGAGCGAGTGCGCGATGTCGGCGAGGTCGTCCCATCCGTCCACGAAGGACAGCAGCCGTCCGGCCTGTGCGCGCAGCGAGGCATCCGACCGCGCGGACAGCACCACCGGCACCACCGAGGCGACGGCGGCGGGAGGCTCGTCCGCCTCGGGGGCCTCCTCCAGCACCACGTGCGCGTTGGTGCCGCTCATCCCGAACGACGACACACCTGCCCGCCGCGGACGCCCGTCGCGCTCCCAGGGCCGTGCCTCGGTCGCCACCGCCACCGCGCCCGCGGACCAGTCGACGTGCGACGTGGGCGTCCCGACGTGCAGGGTCGCCGGCACGATGCCGTTGCGCATCGCGAGCACCATCTTGATGACCCCGGCGACCCCGGCCGCCGCCTGCGCGTGCCCGATGTTCGACTTCACCGAGCCCAGCCACAACGGCCGGTCGCGGCCCTGGCCGTAGGTCGCGAGCAGGGCCTGCGCCTCGATCGGGTCGCCGAGGCTCGTCCCCGTGCCGTGCGCCTCGACGACGTCCACGTCGGACCCGACCAGTCCGGCGTTCGCGAGCGCCGCGCGGATGACGCGTTGCTGCGAGGGCCCGTTCGGGGCGGTCAGGCCGCTGGTGGCACCGTCCTGGTTCACCGCGGTCCCGCGGATGACGGCGAGGACGCGGCGGCCGTGGCGCCGGGCGTCCGAGAGCCGTTCCAGCACGAGCACGCCGACGCCCTCGCCCCACGCGGTGCCGTCGGCGTCGTCGGAGAAGGCCTTGCACCGGCCGTCCGCCGCGAGCCCGCGCTGACGGCTGAACTCCACGAAGGCGTCCGGCGTCGACATGATCGTGACACCGGCACCCAGCGCGAGCGAGCACTCGCCGCCCCGCAGGGCGGTGACGGCCAGGTGCAGCGAGACCAGCGACGACGAGCACGCGGTGTCGACGGTGACCGCCGGGCCCTCCAGGCCGAACACGTACGACACCCGGCCGGACATGACGCTCGCCGCGCTGCCGGTCCCCGCGAACCCGGCCAGGCCCGCGCCCGGATCGCGGGCGAGGGTGGCGTAGTCCTGGCTGTTGCTGCCGGTGTAGACACCGACCGTGGTGCCGTGCAACGCGTCGGCGTCGAGCCCGGCGCTCTCGATCGCCTCCCACGACGTCTCCAGCAGCAGCCGCTGCTGCGGGTCCATCGCGAGCGCCTCCCGCGGGGAGATCCCGAAGAACCCCGCGTCGAAGTCGCCCGCGCCGTGCAGGAACCCGCCCTCCCGCACGTAGCACGTGCCGGCCCGGTCGGGGTCCGGGTCGTAGAGCGCGTCGACGTCCCAGCCGCGGTCGGCGGGGAAGGGCTCGACGGCGTCGCCGGAGCGGGACACCAGGTCCCACAGCTCGTCCGGGGTCGACACCCCGCCGGGGAACCGGCAGGCCATGCCGACGACTGCGATCGGCTCCCTCTGGCGGTCCTCCAGCTCGCGCACCCGCTGACGGGTCCTGCGCAGGTCGGTCGTGACCTTCTTCAGGTACTCGACGACCTTCTCATCCTGGGTCATGGCACACCTTTTGTCTGCTCAGCGCGCGGAACGGGCACACGGCCGCGGGCGGGGCGGCCCCCGCCCCGGCCTGACGTCACACGCCCGCGCCGACGGCCCGCGTCGTGTCGAGGGTCCGCAGGCCACGAGCCGGAGCGCTGATCAGCGCGGCCATGTTGCCCGGCGGGTGGCTGTTCTCGTACATCAGCTGGTGGGCGTGGCCGACGTCGTTCAGGTCGCCGCACCACGACAGGCACGGGTCCAGCTGCCCGGTCGCGACCAGCTGCGTCACCTCGCGGCACTCCCGCGTGTTCGCGTAGTGCGAGCCCTGCAGCCGCTTCTGCCGCATCCACAGGTGCCGCAGGTCGACGTCGGCGTTGTAGCCGGTGGTGCCGCCGCAGATGACGACCATGCCGCCCGCGTCGCACACGTACATCGACGTCGGGATGGTGTCCTCGCCGACGTGCTCGAGCACGATCCGCGGCGAGCGCCGGTCGCCGAGGACCTCCCAGAAGCGCCGGCCGAAGTCGCGGGCGCCGCGGGTCCAGCGGGCCATCGCCTCCGCGTCCATCACCTCGGGCAGCCGGCCCCAGTGGTCGAAGTCCCTGCGGTTGATGACGCCCTTCGCGCCGAGCCGCTCGCAGTACTCCGCGCGGGAGTCGTCGGACACGACCGCGATCGGGATGCCGCCGAACATCCGCACGATCTGGATGGCCATCGAGCCGAGACCGCCGGCGCCGCCCCAGACCAGCACCGGGTCGCCGGGCCGCACGACGTGCGGCGGCCAGCCCATCAGCTGCCGGTAGGCGGTGACGCCGGTGAGCATGAAGCACGCCGCCTCCTCCCAGCTGAGGTTCGCGGGCTTCGGGTGGCACTGGTACTCGTCCACTACGGTGAACTGGGCGAACGAGCCGTAGTTGTTCTGGTAGCCCCACGCGGCCTGCGAGGACGACGAGATCGGGTCGGTGCCCAGCCGGATGTCGGCGGCCGACTCGTCCCACTGGCAGCCCGACAGCACGACCTCGTCGCCGACGGACACGTCGTGCACGCCCTCGCCGACGGCCCAGACGACGCCCGCGCCCTCGGAACCGCCGATGTGGAACCCGGAGGTGTCGCCCGCCTTGGCGCGCGCGGCGATCACGTCCAGCGGCGACCCCAGCGCCGACCACACGTTGTTGTAGTTGATGCCGGCGGCCATCACGAGCACGAGGACCTGGCCGCGGCCGACGTCGGGCACGGCGAGCCGCTCGACCTCGAACGCCTTGTCCGGCGGGCCGTAGCGCTCGGGACGGATGACCGACGCGTACATCTCCCGCGGGACCACCCCGAGCGGTGGAATTTCACCCGGTTCGTACAGGGTTTTCACCATCGCCGGATCCTTTTCACCTGAAGTCGGCTCCAGCGGCGTTCCGAACGCGTTCAGGCCCTTTGGGAAATCGAACCGGCGAAGGGCAGCCGCCAGGACCGCCCCCGCAGGTCCGCGACCCCATTACCGCCGGAATCGCCTGCTGTCTCAGGATTCGACTGTATGGATCGCCCGCACACCCCAGAACCCCTAGATCGTCCCCCTAAACGGACACTCCGGGAAGAGGTGCCACCTGCTGGGATGATTGTGCAATGACGTGCGGCGAGAGGTCGCGTGGTTGCAACGGCCCGCTAACCGCGTGTAGTGTCCGAAGAGGTTCACTCGGAAGCGGATGAACGATCTGGGGGTCGTTCTCTTTCCTGTCCGCTTCGCGAATCCATCACCGGTTTGTCCGGTCGCAATGGGGCGGCCACCGTGGGACGTCAGGGGCAATGGGGGCTCTCTGACGGCCCCTGGAGAGGTTTGCCCACGCCCCCCTCGACGGGTTGCGCGCGACGCCGCCCCAGGGACCGGAGGACCGTCACGCCCCAGCACATCGCGGTTGTCTGAGATTCGCACCCACTCACGCCGTCACCAGGTACACCCGAATCGCGACCGCGACGGGGCTGGTCGGCGCGGGCACCGCTCCCGCGCCGGGACGCGCCTCCTCCGACCGGCACCGGTCACCACCGGAGCCGAGGTGAGGCGCGCCCTGAAACCCGGCTGGGTCTCATTTTTGACTTCATGGGGGGTCAATTCTGATGTCATTGGTCGAGCGCGGAGAAGAGCTTTCCGATTTTTCCGGGATTTTCGCCGACGTCACCCGCGGAAAAGGCCGGATCATCGTCGTCACCGGAGTGGTGGCGAGTGGCAAGACCGAGCTGATCGACACACTCCTGGAGAAGGCGGGCGAGGCGGACGCCGACCGGGTGGTGGTCTCCAGTTCGGAACTCACCAGCAATCTCCCGCTCGCACTGGTGGTCCAGTTCCTGCAATGTCTGAAGCTGCCACCGGACCTGCGTCGCGAGGCGTCCGCGCTGTTCACCGAGTCAATGCTCTCCCCGGCTCCCGGCGGCCTGGACGACGGCGTGCCGGAAACGTCGATCGCCCGGTACGCCCATTTGCTCAACGAGGTGGTGCTCACGGCCGCACGCCGCCGGCCGCAGATCGTCGTGGTCGACGACGTGCACAACGCGGACGCCGCCTCGCTGCGGTGCCTGGCGCACCTCGCGCGGGCCATCGCGACCGCGCCGGTGCTGCTGATGATCACCTCGCGGACCGGCGCGCGGCTCGCCCACCAGTTCTTCTTCGACGACGTGCTGCGCCAGCCGATGAGCACGCACCTGCGCCTCACGCCGCTGTCCCAGGAGGGCACCCGGCAGCTGCTGGCGGCCCGGCTGGGCGAGCAGGCCGCCACCCGGCTGTCCGGCAACTGCCACGCCCTGACCGGCGGGAACCCGTTGCTGCTCAACGCCGTCGTCGAGGACCACCTCGCCGAGGCGCTGACGCAGGTGCCGCAGCCGCGGCAGCAGACCTACCAGGTCGTCGTGGGCCCGCGGTTCATCGAGGCGTTCCTCACCTGCCTGCACCGGGTCACGCCGGAGGCGCTGCAGCTGGCCAGGGCGGTCGCCGTGCTCGGCGAGTGGGCCAAGCCGACCCTGCTGGCGTCGCTGACCGGCCTCGACACCGCGACGACGGCGCTGGCGTTCCGGTCGCTGAACGAGTCGGGACTGCTGCGCGACGGCCAGTTCCGGCACGCGACCGCGCGCGCCACCGTGCTCGGCCACCTCGGCGCCAAGGACGGCACGGCGCTGCACCTCAAGGCCGCCGCGGCGATCTACCACGAGGGCGGCTCGGTGACCGTGATCGCCGAGCACCTCGCCGCCGCGGACACGTGCGAGTACGCGTGGGGCGTGCCGGTGCTGCAGTGCGCGGCCGAGCACGCCAACGCCGCCGACGACACCGCGACGGCGGTCCGCTACCTGCGGCTCGCGTACCGGGAGACGGCGAACGAGCAGCTGCGGGCCTCGATCGGCAACCGGCTGGCCGCGCTGGAGTGGCGCCTCGACACCTGCACGGTCACCCAGCACCTGCCCACGCTCACCACGGCGGTGCGCAACGGGCACCTGCCGCACCACCAGCTGCCCGACATCCTCCAGTACCTGCTGTGGCACAACGAGGTCGACGACGCCAGGGCGTTGATCGCCCAGCTGCCGCCGGACGTGGCGGACTCGGACGTCCGCACGATCGCCGCGCTGCACTTCCTGCGCTGGTGGCTCACGCACACCTACCCGGAGCTGGTCGGCGAGGTCCGCGACGTCCACTTCGACCCGTCCAAGCACGACACGACGGCGGTGTCGGAGGTCGTGCGGGCGCAGGCCCGCGCGGCGACGCTGCTCCAGACCCTGCTGACCCGCGGGCCCGCGCACAGCGTCCAGCACCAGGCCGAGCGGATCCTGCAGAGCTGCCAGCTCGGCGACGGCACCCTGGAGCCGCTCCAGGTCTCGCTGCTCGCCCTCACCTACCTCGACCAGCTGCCCGCCGCGGCGTCGTGGTGCGAGGCGCTGTACCGCGACTCCGGCGACCGCGGCGCGCCGACCTGGCGGGCGATGCTGGCCAGCACGTACGCCGAGATCGCGATCAGATCCGGTGACATGGCCGCGGCCGCGAGCTACGCGAGATGCGCGCTCGGGGCGTCTCCGTCGCAGACCTGGGGCAGTCACATCGGCGTCCCGCTCGGCAACCTGGTGTACGCGCTGACGGTGATGGGCGAGCACGACGAGGCCGCCGCGCTGCTGCGGCTGCCGTTGCCGGAGGCCGTGCTGGAGTCCCGGTACGGCCTGCACTACCTGCGGGCGCGCGGCACCGTCCACCTGAACCAGGACCGGCCGCTCGCCGCGCTCAGCGACTTCCTCGCCTGCGGCAAGCTGATGCTGAAGTGGGGCATCGACCTGCCGGCCATCCTGCCGTGGCGCACCGACGCGGCCGAGGCGCACCTGCAGCTCGGCAACCACAAGGCGGCCCGGCTGCTGGTGCACGAGCAGCTGCACCTGGCGCAGGGCCGGACGCGGGCCAGGGCGATCGCGCTGCGGCTGCTCGCCCGGCTCAGCGCACCGGAGGACCGGCCGCGGCTGCTCACCGAGGCGGTCGAGATCCTGCACGACTGCAAGGCGGAGCTCGAGCTGGCACTGGCGCTCACCGACCTCGCGTCGGCGTACCAGACCCTCGGCGAGCCCAGCAAGGCGCGGATGACCACCCGGCGGGCCCGGCGGCTCGCCACCCGGTGCAAGGCGGAGTCGCTGCGCAAGCTGCTGCACGTCGGCGGCGACGTGGAGGGCGCCGACCTGCCGGAGGCCGACGTCGAGCTGCCGGTCGCGGCCGACTGCGCGCAGCTGAGCGAGGCCGAACGCCGGGTCGCCGACCTGGTGTGCGACGGCAACACCAACCGGGAGATCGCGCTGAAGCTGTTCGTCACGGTGAGCACCGTGGAGCAGCACCTCACCCGGATCTACCGGAAGCTGAAGGTGAAGCGGCGCGCGGACCTCGCCACCGCGCTGCAGATGCAGCTGCTGGACAGCTCCATGTGACGACATCACGCCGGACCGGCCGCGACACCTCCCGGGTGCCGCGGCCGGTGCCGTCTCACGGTCCGGCGATCTCCCGCAGCAGCACCGGGAGCCGCTCGCGGTACCCGGCCACCGAGGCCAGCTTCACGTCCTCGTAGCCGCGCACCCCGTCCGGCAGCCCGGCCAGCTCGACGCACGCCCCGAGGGAGCCCGCGGTCACCGCCGGGAGCACGCGCTCCACGGCCGCCCGGTACTCCCCCACCAGCTCGCGCTCCACCCGGCGGACCCCGGTGTGCCCGAACGGGTCCAGCCACGAACCGCGCACCCGGCGGCTCGCCGCCAGCGCTTTGAACGCCGGCACCGCGAGCCACGACCGCAGCTTGATCTTGCGCCGCATGCCGAACGCGCGCAGCAGCGGCGGGTGCAGGTGCCACGTCATCGCGCCACCGCCCAGCTCGTCGCGGTGGCGCAGGTGCAGCCGGGCGACCTCGTACTCGTCCTTGTACGCCATGAGCTTGTGCAGGTTGCGCGCCACGGCCTCGGTCAGCGCGGTGCTGCCGGGGTCGGCCCGCGTCTCGGCGGTGCGCACCGCCCGCACGAGGTCCAGGTACTCGCGGGCGTAGCGCGTGTCCTGGTAGCCGACCAGGTCCGTGATCCTGGTGAGCACGAGGGCGCGCAGCGCGGCGGGTGCTCGCCAGTCGCCGAGCACGGTCCGCGCCTGTGCGGTGTCCTCGACGGCCGTGACCTTCGCCAGCGCGGCACGGACGCGGTCGGGGCGCGCGACCGCGGCCCTGCCCCACTCGAACGCCGCCAGGTTCGCCCGCACCGCGACACCGTTGACGCGGATGGCCTCCCGCACGGCGGAACCCGACACGGGCAGCAGCCCGGCCTGGTGGGCGGCGCCGAGCACCACGACGTTGGCGAGGGCGTGGTCGCCGAACAGGTCCTCGGCGATGCCGGTCGCG
>NZ_DASVFL010000043.1:0-12622 GCF_036380075.1 Lentzea sp.
ATCAGCGACACCTCCATCGAGGTGAAGTCCACCGACGGCTACACGAAGACCTACGTGATCGACGCCGAGACCGTGGCCGAAGGTGTCGAGAAAGGCGACACCGTGACCGTGATCGCCACCACCGAGGACGGCAAGTCCGTCGCCTCCAGCGTGGTCGAGCCTGGTCAGCGCGGTCAGCGCGGTCAGCGCGGTCAGCAGGGCCAGAGGGGCCAGCAGGGACAACAGGGTCAGCAGTCACCTCCGACCAGGTAGCCGCGCCGCCGGTCAAGTGTGAGTGGTTATGGTCGGGACCAAACGGCCCGACCACGACCGGAGGTGAGCGGTCTGCGCACGTTCACGCTGACGGTGATGGGCACGACCGACCTGCACGGCAACCTGTTCAACTGGGACTACTACCGGGACCGCGAGTTCGACGACTTCGCGCACGACGACGTCGGGCTCGCGAAGATCTCCACGCTGGTCTCGCAGGTGCGTGCGGACGTCGGCCGCCAACGGACGTTGCTGCTCGACGCCGGTGACACCATCCAGGGCACACCGCTGGCGTACTACTACGCGCGCGTGGAGCCGATCACGCGCGCACACGTGCATCCCATGGCCGCGGCCATGAACACGATCGGCTACACGGCCGCGGCGGTCGGCAACCACGAGTTCAACTACGGGCTGCCGGTGCTGCGGACGTTCGAGCGGCAGCTGGAGTTCCCGTTGCTCGCGGCCAACGCCGTGGACGTGTCCACCGGGCTGCCCGCCTTCCAGCCGTACGTGGTGAAGACGGTGTGGCGGACCGGCGGACCGCCGTTGCGGGTCGGGGTCCTGGGGCTCACCAACCCCGGGATCGCCGTGTGGGACCGCGCCCACGTCGAAGGCGTGCTGACGTTCCCCGGCCTCGTCGAACAGGCGCTGCACTGGGTTCCGGAGATCCGCCACAAGGCCGACCTCGTGGTCGTGGTGGCGCACTCCGGCGCCGACCTGTCGTCGTCGCTCGGCGACCAGGTGCCGTTCCCGGAGAACTGCGCGGAGCTGGTCGCCGAGACCGTGCCGGGCATCGACGCGATCCTGGTCGGGCACGCGCACGTGGAGATCCCCGAGCGGTTCGTCGTGAACAAGGTGACCGGGCGGCCCGTGCTGCTGACCGAGCCGCTGTACTGGGGCAAACGGCTGTCCGTGCTGGAGTTCGACCTGCGGTACTCGTCCCGCTGGGAGCTGACCGGGTCGCGGTCGTCGGTGCTGTCGTCGGCGTGTGCGGAGGAAGACCCCCGGATCGTCCGGCTGCTGCGGCGCGACCACGAGAAGGTCGTCGCCTACGTCAACGCGCGCATCGGCACGTGCGCGGCGCCGATGTCCGCCTCCCGGGCCCGGTTCGAGGACACGCCCGCGCTGCGGTTCATCAACCACGTGCAGGCGCTAGAGGTCGCGAAGTCCACGTCGCTGCCGGTGCTGTCGTTGTGCGCGCCCTTCAACCGGGCGGCGGCGATCCCCGGCGGCGAGGTGTCCATCCGGGACGTCGCCGGGCTCTACATCTTCGACAACACGCTCGTGGGCGTGCGGCTGACCGGCGCGCAGCTGCGGGACTTCCTGGAGGAGTCGGCGCGCTACTTCGCGCAGGTCTCCGGCCCCGGCCCGTTCACCGAGGCCGAGGTGTCCGCGGACGTGCCGGACTACAACTTCGACATCGCCCACGGGCTCACCGCGCCGCTGACGTACACGATCGACATCGCCCGGCCGGTCGGGTCGCGGATCGCCGGACTCTTCTACGACGGCGAACCCGTGCCGGACGCGATGGAGTTCGCCGTGGCCGTGAACAACTACCGGTAGGCGGGCGGGGGCGACTTCCCGCACATCGCGTCCGCGCCCGTGCTGCACAACCGGCAGCAGGAGATCCGCCAGCTGCTGATCGACTGGGTCAGGACGGCCGGCGTGCTGGACCCCGCCGGCTTCACCGGCACGGACTGGCGCCTGGTGGCCGCGGGCAAACCCGTCGTGGTGTCCACGAACGAGTGAAATCGGTGCCGGTGTCCTGGGGCTTCCGCTCCGGGCGGTGGCACGGGTCAGCGCGAATGCGATTAGGTCAAGCGCGTGCAGTTGCCGCAACGCGTCCTGGTCGGCGCCCTCGTCGTGCCCGCGTTGCTGGCCTCGCTGGGCCTCGCGTCGCGTCCCGCGGAGGAGGCGGCACCCGGCACGCTGGTGTTCGCCGTGCGCACCGCGGAGATCGTGCTGGCCGGCACCGCCGTGTCCGCCGTGGAACGCCAGTCGGTCGTCGACGCTGTGCGCGCGCTGACCGCCGCCCACCGCGTCACGGACATGATCACCCCGGACGCGGGCGAACGCCTCCCGGTGTCGCCGACCGCGGCGGCCTCACTGCTGGGCGCCGTGCTCGACCAGGGCGTCACGGACTTCACGGGCGTCGTCCACGGCGGACGCCTGACCGCGTCGGCACGCGTCGAGGACCCGGTGCGCGCGGGCTCGCTGAGCGACGCCCTGCGCCAGGCCGCACCGGGCCTGCGCGTCGACGAGGACTTCACTTCGGACTAGGAGCTGTTCGGTGTTCGGGTTCTTCCTCCAGATGTTCCTGCTGTGCGCGGGCGCCTTCCTCGCCGGCGTGGTGCTCACCTGGCTGACCATGCGCTCACGCGAGACCTCGGCCACCGCCGCGTCCACACCCCTGTCGATCATGGAGGAGCCCCCGGTCGCGCTCCCCGCGATCAAGGCGAACTCCCGCACGATGATGTTCCACACCCCGGACTCGCCCTACTACAAGCGCATGAAGGGCGACGCGTTCTTCCACTCCCCGGAGGACGCCCGCCGCGCGGGCTACACGATGTGGACCCCCCGCCCCCGCGTCCCGGCGGTGGCCGCCTCCAGTCACGCGGACGGGTGAACCCTGTCCTGATCCACGCCTGGCGCCGTCTGATGGGTGTCCGGAAACCATGATCCACCGCCTCCCGCAGGAGGAAGGGGCGGCGGCGAGGCGGCTGGTCGTGTTGTTGCGCGGTAGTTCCGGTGCTGGGCGCGCAGGGGTGAGGTAGTGGGTGTCGGTCAGCGCGTGGCGTAGGTGCGGAACCGGGCGTCGGCGATGAGGTGGTCGGTGTCGGTCAGCGCGTGGCGTAGGTCCGGAGCCAGGCGTCGAGTGCGAGGTAGTCGGTGTCGGTCAGCCCTTGGCGCGGATCGACCCTGAGCAGCAGCGCGCGCCCGTGGTGCCTGGCCACCCAGGCGCGGTCCGTCTCACCGATCTCGTCGTCGACCCAGGCGAACGGCCTGTCCGCTGCCAGCGCGACCAGGCCGCGCGTCTTCCAGTGCAGGCCGCGCCGGACGTCGGCGTCCTCGGTGGCCGGGTCGTCCGGCCAGGTGGCGACCGCGAGCCGCGGCAGACCCAGCCGGGGCGCGATCTCGTCGTTCGCCTCGTCCATCCACGTGGTGGCCCAGACCAGCTCGCACGGCAACGCGGCGAGGCGCGGGCCGTGCGCCGGGTCGAGGCGGGGGAGACCGGGCGTGCCGGTGACGCCGTCGCCGAACGGCAGCAGCGGGCCGTCGACGTCGAGGAACAGGATCGGGACCGGGGTCATCGCGTCACCTCGCGCCACGCGGCGCGCAGGCCTTCGAGCTCGAACCGGGGGAACGGCCGGCGCCACTCGCGTTCGTAGGTGTCCTCACCGCGCCGTGCCGCGGCGTCGAAGCGCCGGACCACCACCCGCGCCACGACGTCGAGCGGCTGCCGCGTCGACCAGACCTCGGTGCCCGGCCGCCGGCCGTCGGGGAACTCGGCCAGCCGCACGCGGACGTGCGACCCGTCGCGCGTGAAGTGCCACCGGTACACCGCCGGTTTCGCCTCGAACCGCACCTCGGCGGTGGCCGAGCCGCGCAGCAGGCGCGCCACCGCGCCCAGGAAGTCCTCGGGCGCCGGCGACACGTACGACGCGAGCGCCTCGGCCGAGCCGTCCGAGTCGCCCACGCGCACGGTTGCGAAGCCCGCGTGCACGGTCCAGGTCATCGACAGGTCGGCCACGCCACGCACGGTAGGCGTCGCCTCGTAGGCTTGGCGACGTGATTGCGGATGTGATCAAGCCCGGCCTGGACGTGCTCTTCTGCGGCATCAACCCCGGCCTCGTCTCCGAGGCCACCGGGCACCACTTCGCCCGGCCGGGGAACCGGTTCTGGCCTGCCCTTCATTTGTCCGGTTTCACGCCCCGGCAGTTCGCGCCGGGCGAGCAGGAACAGCTGCTCGAACTGGGTCTCGGCATCACGAACGTCGTCGCGCGGCCCAGCGCGCGGGCCGACGAGTTGACAATTGACGAATTGCGTCAAGGCGGCATCGACTTGACCGAAAAAGTAGAGCGGTATTCACCGGGCGTTCTCGCCGTGCTCGGCGTGACGGTCTACCGGGCGGCCTTCGGGCGCAAGAAAGCGCAGGTCGGACCGCAGGGCGAGACGGTGGGCGGCGCGCGGGTGTGGCTGTTGCCCAATCCGAGCGGGCTGAACGCGCACTACCAGCTGCCGGCTCTCGCCGAGGAGTTCGCGAAGCTCAAAGCCAGCCGGTAAAGCGGGACAAAAGTTCACATTCATGCGCACTGAAAGTGCGACTGGACGCAAGATCCCTGGTCTGGTTGTATCCAGAACTGCGTCCATTGGAGTGCTCTTCGGCGGGAAGTGGAACTCGGTCGCGTGGGCTTGCGTCAAAATTTGGCAATGCCGCGCGTAACTCGGTGAATCTTCAACACTGGTGGGGGCACGCAGTGGAGATCAGGATTCTCGGGCCGGTCGAGCCGTCAGTGCCGCCGAAGCCCGCGCAGATCCTAGCTGTCTTGGCCGTCGAGTGCGGGAAGATCGTGCCCGTCGAACGGCTCATCGATCTGATCTGGGGTGAGGAGCCGCCGCCGCAGGCGCGCAAGTCGCTCCAGGTGCACATCTCCAGCCTGCGCAGAGCCGGGCTGCCGGTCGAGCACCGGGCCGCCGGGTACGTGCTCAACGCCGAACCCGACGACGTCGACCTGCACCTGTTCCGCAAGCTCGTCGCCAGAGCCGGCGACGAGGCCGACCTGCGGGCCAAGGCCGAGGTCCTCACCGAGGCGCTGCGGCTGTGGCGCGGCACGCCCGTCGTGTTCGCGCAGACGCTCGACGGGCAGCGGCTCGCGGCCGCCGAGGCGCTGGTCGACGCCGAGCTCGCGCTCGGGCGGCACGCGGAGATCGTCGAACGGCTCGGGATCTTCGTCGCCGAGTACCCGCTGGCCGAACGGCTGCGCGGCCAGCTCATGACCGCGCTCTCGCGGGCCGGGCGGCGCGCGGACGCCATGCGGGTGTTCCGCGAGACGCGCAAGGTGCTCGTCGACGAGCTCGGCGTCGAACCGGGCGAGCAGCTCCAGCAGCTCTACCGCGACGTGCTGGAGGGCGCGCGCGACAGCCGCCGCAACTACCTGCCGCGCGACGCCGGCGACTTCACCGGGCGCGACCGCGAGCTCGGCCGGCTGCTCGACGGCGACGGCGGCGTGTGGTGGATCGAGGGCCCGGCGGGCGTCGGCAAGTCGGCGCTCGCGGTCCACGCGGCCCACCGGCTCGCCGACCGCTACCCCGACGGGCAGCTGTTCGTCGACCTCCAGTCGCCGTCCGGCGCGCTCGACGCCCTGCTGCGCGCGATGGACGTGCCCAGCGAGCGGATCCCGGAGTCCGCGGAGGAACGCGCCGCGCTGTGGCGGGCCACGGTCGGCGGGCGGCGCGTGGTGATCGTCCTGGACGGCGTCACGAGCGTCTCGCAGGTCCGGCCGCTGCTGCCCGGCAGCCCCGGCTGCCTCACGCTGATCACCAGCCGCAGCAGGCTGTGCGGGCTGGAGGGCGTGCGCCGCGTCCCGCTCGACGTGCTCAGCGGCGACGAGGCCGTCACGCTGCTCAGGCGCATCCTCGGCGACGACCGGGTCTCCGACGAACCCGACCAGGCGCGCGAGGTCGCGCGGCTGTGCGGCTACCTGCCGCTCGCGGTGCGGATCACCGGCGCGCGGCTGGCGGGGCGGGCGCACTGGCCGGTGTCCAAGCTGGTCAAACGACTGTCCAGCGAACGCAGCAGGCTCGACGAGCTGGTCGCCGACGACCTCGCCGTGCGCGCCGGCCTGGAGCTCACCTACCGGGGGCTCGGCGAGAACGTCCGCGCCGCCTACCGGACCTTCGGGTTCCTCGGGCTGCCGGAGCTGCCGAGCTTCCTGTGGGCGCACCTGTTCGACGAGGACGTCCTCGACCAGCTCGTCGACGCGCGGCTGCTCGACGTCATCGGCAGCGCCCGCTACCGGATGCACGAGCTGGTGCGGCTGCACGCCCGCGAGCTCGCCGAGGCCGAGGACCCGCCCGCGCACCGCGACGACGTCGTGCGCAGAGCCGTCGTCGCCGCACTGTCCACTGTGGATGGACTGACCGAGCACCTGTTCCTCGCCGTGCCGCGCTTCCAGGACTCCCTGGGAATCGTGACCGCGGCGGCGCGGCCGACCGACAAGGACGCCTGGTTCGCGCGCGAGGAACCGCTGCTCACCAAGCTCGTGGAACGCGCGGCGGAGCTCGGGCTCGCGGAGATCGCGTCGCAGCTGGCGGAAGTGCTGGTGTTCGCGTGGTTCGGACTCAGAAACCGGTACGAGGCCTGGGAACGGACACACATGGCGGCACTGGAGGCCGTGTGGAGGACGGGCGACCTGAGGCTCGAAGCGGTGTTGCGGTGCAGCCTCGGGCAGATGTACTACAAGCGCGACAACCTGGTCGAGGCGCGGTCGTGGTTCGAGACCGCGCGGACGCTGTTCGTCAACATCGGCGACAAGCACGGCGAGGCCGTCGCCATCAACGGCATCGGCATGGTCTGCCGCGAGCTCGGCGAGTACCCGTGCGCGCTGGAGGCGCTGGGCAGGGCCCGCGAGCTGCTGGAGTCGGACGACCCGGAAGGCGTCGCGCACGCCCTCTACGGGATCGGCTCCATCAAACGGGAGATGGGCGACGACGACGGCGCGTTCGAGACGCTCGCGACCGCGGAGGCCGGCTACCGCGCCGCGCGCAGCAGGCGGGGCGAGGCGCTCGCCGCTCGCGGGATAGGGCTCGTGCACCGCGCCCGCGGCGAGCTGGACCTGGCCGAGGCGCACATCCGGCGCGCCCACGAGATGGTCACGGGCGCCGGCGACGACCTGCTCGGCTGCTACACGGCCCAGGCACTGGCGAAGGTGTTGCTGCGCAAGGGACTGCTCGACCCGGCGGAGCAGCTCATCCGGCAGGCGCTGGACGGCTGCCGCGACGTGAACGACCGGTTCGGCGAGGCCCTCGTCCGCCGCACGCTCGGCGAGTGGCGGCTGGTGGCGGGTGACTACGACGGCGCGCACCTCGTGCTGGCGGAGTCGATCGCTGCCTGGGACGACCTCGGGCTTCCGCTGTGGCGGGCCAGGACGCTGCGGGACCTGGGCGCGGCCCACGCCTGCCGGGGGGATGTGGCAGGCGCGGACCGCTGCTGGGACGAGGCCGCCGGGCTCTTCGCGCGACTGGGCACGAGGGAGTCGGGGGAGGTGCGCCAGTGGCACGCCCGGTGGAGCCTCGCGATCAGCTGATCAGCCGCTGATCTTCTTGTACTTCCACGGCGCGTAACCGCCGCTCTTCAGCGACGAGACGGACACGGTCTCGTGGTCCATGTCGGTCGCGGTGCTGCCCTCCTCGTAGATCCACGCGGAGGTCTTGGCGCTGTTCGCCCACTTCTCGAACAGCTTGACGTGGCCGTTGCGCAGGATCATGTCGCCCGGCTTGAGGCTCGCCCAGGAGATCTTGGTGGCGACCTCGTCCAGGTTGCGCGTGTTGCGGCTCGTGGTGAGCTTCCACGTCATGGACACGAAGCCGGAGCAGTCCGTGCGGTACTTCTTGCCCTTGTTGACGTCCCAGGCGGACGCGGACTGGCTGTAGGGAACCTTGCGGTCCCACCAGTCCTTGGCCCGCTTGATCACCTCGGTGCGGGTGATCGTGCCGCCGTACCCGGCCGCCGCCTGGACCTGCGAGACGCCGGTCTCCTGCTCGGCGGCGCCCTCCGGGGAGGCCTGGGCGATGCCGCTCAGACCTCCCAGCAGCCCCAGCGAGATCGCGGTCGCCGCGACGGCGTGGCGAATGCGCATTGTTGCTCCGATCGACTTGCAGTGGGTGACGGCCGCAACTGTCCACTGAGGCGCCAAAGATCGGCCTAAGGCTGATTTAGGCGCTCCTTTACCGGCTCTCCCTAGCTTTCGCGGCACCTTGTTCGGGCTTGAATGGAGAGAGCACATGGTCGTTCGCACGGTCGCAGCCGTGATCGCGATGTTCGCCGCTCTGCTGATGGGCGCGTCCGTCGCGTCGGCGGCGCCGGCCAAGTACACCCACTCGCAGGCGACGGCGCAGCTGAGCGCCGCCGGCATCAGCTGGGACTCGAGCGGCAACTGCAGCAACCGCAACCAGTCGAACTGCACGTCGTTCGAGCAGATCAACCAGACCACCATCGCGGGCGCCAAGACGTTGAAGAGCGCGTCGGGCTGCTCGCTGACCATCACCGGCGGCACGGAGACCGGCCACGCGTCGGGCACCTACTCGCACTGGAACGGCTACAAGGTGGACTTCCGCCTGAACAGCTGCCTCACGAACTACGTGAAGAGCAAGTTCTCGTCCATCGGCGGCAACAAGTGGAAGTCGAACGCGGGGAACATCTACTACCTCGAGTCGAACCACTGGGACGTCACGTACCACAGCTGCGGGTGCTGACACCCTGTTGCTGAAGCGGGGGTGGGGCCGGTAGTAGTGGTCGGGTGACGACACTCGGCGCTGTCTACCGGCCCCAGCTCCCTCCCGAGAACCTGCGTTCCGTGGTCCTGGCGGCCGAGGAGTCCGGTGTGGACTCGCTGTGGCTGTGGGAGGACTGCTTCCTGGAGAGCGGCATCGCCGCCGCGTCCGCCGCGCTGGCCTGGACGTCGCGGCTGAACGTCGGGGTGGGACTGCTGCCCGTGCCGTTGCGCAACGTCGCCCTCACCGCGATGGAGGCCGCGACGCTCGACCGCCTGTTCCCCGGCCGCGTCACCCTCGGCATCGGCCACGGCGTGCAGGACTGGATGGGACAGGTCGGCGCGCGCGTGGCGTCGCCGCTGACGTTGCTGCGCGAGTACACGACCGCGCTGAGGGCGCTGCTGGCCGGCGAACGCGTCACCACCGAGGGCCGGTACGTGAAGCTGGACGGCGTGGCGCTCGACTGGCCGCCCGCCGCGCCGATGCCGATCTACCTGGGCGGGCTCGGCGCGAAGACGCTCGGCCTGGCCGGCGAGGTCGGCGACGGCACGATCCTCGACGCGTCGGCCGACCTGGACCGCGTCCGGGCCGTCAGGGCGTCGCGCGAGCACCCCGTCGTCGTCTACGTGGAGACCGACTCGCGCGACCGCGCGTTCGTCACCGACCTGGTGGCGGGAGTCGCCGAGGCGGGCGCGACCAGCGTGGTCCTGCAGCAGTCCGCCACGAGCGAGGACCCGGAAGGGTTCGTTCGGTTCGTCGGATCACTCGATGGAGTGAGTGCGTAGCGCGCGAGTTAACGGCCGGTTGCTCCGTGCGATGGAACGGGCATGGTTCGTCATCGCCCTTCGGAGGCGGCCCTGGACCACCAGGCCCGGCTCGACCTGGTCCACGCCGAGATGAAGACGCTCATCAAGACCGGTGCCGCGGTCGAGGGCGGCGCGCAGGCCACCTACCCCGGCCCGCACGCGACCGGGCGCAGGATCGTCGAGGACTTCTCGGCGCTGATGCTGCGCTCCTACAACGGCGAGGCCGAGAACTGCCTGCACCTGCTGAGCACCGGTGGTCTCGACGCGGCCCGCAGGCGCCTCGAGCGCGCGGCGTCGGCGATCGAGCGGCTCAGCGGCACGTTCTCCCTGCGCATCTCACCCCGCTACCAGGCGCTGCGGTCCTACGAGCTGGAGCTGACCGCCGACCACCTGCGGCGCAGGGCGGAAAGCCGCCGCACCCGCCGGATTGCCTCCTGACCCAGCGGGTACCACTCAGGCGTGGCTGAGGTATCCCTGGAAATAGACGCTCCGATCGACGCCGTGTGGGCCGTGCTCGCCGACGGCTGGTCGTACGCGGGCTGGGTGGTGGGCGCGTCGCACATCCGCGACGTCGACGCCGGCTGGCCCGAGCCGGGCGAACGGATCCACCACAGCGTGGGCCCGTGGCCGATGACCATCGAGGACACCACCGAGGTGGTGCGCTGCGAGCCGAACCGCCTGCTGGAGCTGGACGCGCGGCTGTGGCCGGTGGGCGCCGCGCGGATCACGTTCACGCTGACCGCGCGCTCGGAGTCGCTCACCGAGGTGACCATGGCGGAGCGGGCGGTGCGCGGGCCGACGACGCTGATGCCGAACGTCGTGCAGGACGCGCTGCTGGTGCCGCGCAACCGCGAGACGCTGCACCGGCTGAGCGCGCTGGCGAAGGGCCGCCCGGCCCGGTGAGGCCGAGTGGAGCCGGCGGCGGGCCGGCTCCACCACGCGCTCAGTAGATCGCCCGGTGGGCGCCCTGGATCAGCGCCTTGTACAGCTCACCCGCGGCGCCCCACCGCGCGAGCGCCGCCCGTGCCGCGTTCGCGCCCGCCGCGCCGTGCACGCCGCCGCCCGGCCAGGCCGACGACCCGGTCAGGTAGAGCCGGTCGAACGGGGTGTCCGCGCGGCCCAGGCCCGGCACCGGGCGGAAGACCAGCTGCTGGTGGATGGCGGACGTGCCGCCGTTGACCGAGCCGATCTCGTCCGGGCCGAGCACCGAGCGGCCGATGATCTTCGAGCGGAAGCCGGGGGCCCGTTCCTCGATCATCAGCTCCAGGCGGTCGGCGCGGCGCTTCAGGCGGTCCGGCGTCCAGCCACCGTCCAGCGGCACGTGGGTGTACGCCCAGGCCGCCTCCGTCCCGGCGGGGGAGCGGGTCGGGTCGGTCGTCGTCATCTGGCCCATCAGGATGAACGGGTTGCGCGGCACCTTGCCGCACGCCAGCTCGTGGGCCGTGGTGGCCAGTCCGTTCACGTCGCCGCCGAGGTGGACGGTGCCCGCCTGCGCGGCTTCGGGGTTGGTCCACGGGATCGGGCCGTCCAGGGCCCAGTCGACCTTGATCGTGTCGGAGTCCCACTGGAACCTGCGCAGGTCCTCGGCGAGCTTCGACGGCAACGCGTCGGCGCCGATCATGTCGAGGTACAGCCTCGGTGCGGGGACGTCGGCGAGGACGGCGCGGCGTGCGCGCACGACAGAGCCGTCTTCGAGACGCACACCCACGGCCACACCGCGCGCGTGCAGCACACCGGTGACCTTCACGCCCGTCTCGACGCGTCCGCCGAAGCGGCGCACCAGGGACGCGGCCAGCTCGCCGGCGCCGCCGCGGGGGACCGGGTTGCCGACGTCCTGGGCGAGCATCGCCAGCAGCCAGCCGAAGCCCGCGCCGCCGGCCTGGTCCGGGCCCAGGTCCGTGTGCATCGTGTTGCCCGCCAGCAGCACGCGGGCGCCCTCGCCCTCGAACAGCTCCTCGCCCAGGCGGCGCACCGGGAGCGTCAACGTGCGCACGAGGCGCAGCGCGTCGCCGATGCCCGTGGTCCTCAGCAACGACACCGCGCCGCGCACCGGCGGGAACGGGCGCATCAACGACTCCAGCACGCCGTCGCGCATGGCCATCCAGCGCGCGTACTCCGCCTGCCACTTCTCGGCGTCGCCGTGGGCGAACGCGCCGACGGACTTCGCGGTCGTGGCGACGTCGCGAGAGAGGAGCGCGACGCGGTCGTCCGGCAGCACGTGGGCGAGCACGGCCGGTGCGTGCTCCCACTGCACGTCGAGGTTCAACGCCCCGATGACCGGCGATCCGAGTCCGAGGGGGTAGAACGCGCTGTAGAGGTCGTTGGTGAAGCCCGGTGCGGTCACCTCGGCCGACGCGACGGCGCCGCCGGGGGTGTCGCGCTGCTCCAGCACCAGCACGTCCCAGCCGGCGTCGGCCAGCAGGGTCGCGGCGACCAGGCCGTTCGGGCCGGAGCCGATGACGACAGCGTCGACCTCGTTCACGCACGTCCTCCCATCGCCGTGACGACCTCGCGCAGCACGTCACGCGCGTCGTGTCCGGGCCACCATTCCAGATCCCGCCGCGCCCGTGCAGACCGCACGACGATCCTCACCCGAGCACCTTGCGGATGGCGTCACGGGCCTTGTCCACCACGGCCACGACCGGGCCGAGGGCCAGGTTCGCGATCGGGCCGTTGACGCCGGGGTGCGGGCGTGTCGGCGCGATCGCCTCGGCGGCCTCCACGGCCTTCGCCATGCGTTCCAGGCGGTCCTGGTCGTGCACCTCGCGCAGCAACGGGAACTCGGTCTGCTCCTCGTGCTCCGCGTGCGCCAGGACGTCGTCGCGCAGCTGCACGAGCAACGTGTCGAAGCCTTCGGCGTCGGGCCCGATGCCGTCCATCGTGCTGAGGAGTTCCTTCGCGCGGTGTTCCTCCGCCACGCGTGCGTCGACGATCGGCTCGCCGCCGTTCACGCGCTTCACAGCGGGATGGACGATCTCTTCTTGGGCGGTCTCGTGGATCGACAGGAGCCGCACGAGCCGATGCCAGGCGTCCTTGCGTTCGTCGCCCGTGGCGGTCTCGACCTCGGTGAACAG
>NZ_DASVFL010000044.1:0-24761 GCF_036380075.1 Lentzea sp.
AAGCAGCAGCTGTTGCGCTTGCGCTTCCAGCCCTCGGAGGTGAAGTGCAGGGACGAGGCCGCCACGAAAGGCGTCAGCTTCTCGGGGAGGATCAGGGCCGCGTCCGTCACGCCGCCGTTCTCGTCGCCGCAGGCTCGGCCCGCTGCCCAGGGGCCGTACTCCAGCATGTCCGTCGCCGCTGCCCAGAGGGTGCGGCGGCCGAAGCGGACCACCTGGCCGAAGGACGCCACGAACTGGGCCGCGTGAGCCGCGTAGCGGGCCCGCAGGAGGGCGGCCAGGGCCGCTTCGTTGGCCACGACCGTCGCTGCCGGGTGGTTCGAGGCGGGGTCGTCCGGGAGGCAGGCGAACTCGTCCGAGAAGAGGGCGATGCCGTCCGGGTGGGGGCGGCCGTCCGTGGCGAGGTGGAAGGCCATGTCCGCGGGCTTGAGGCTGGGGACTCGGCGGGCCGTGTGGAAGAGCAGGCCCGCCAGGTAGCCGGGCTGGTGGAGGTACCAGCCCATGACGTAGCCGGCGGTGGCCCTGCCGTCGGACTCGCCGTACTGCTCGACCATCCAACCGGCCAGGTCCTTGCGCCACAGGTCGAAGCGGTCCGGGTCGGCCAGGAGGTCGGAGCAGGTGGTCCAGTCGTCCGGCTGAACGCCGAAGCGGATGTCCGCGCCCACGTCCAGGCGTGCGATGGATTCGGCCAGTGGCGTGAGCGCACGCGGGTTCTGCTGTGAGACCCTCGCCGGTACGGTCAACGCGCAAGTCCAATCTCATGGGTATGAGGCTTGCCTAACCTTACCCAGAGATGCTCCCGATGCGCTCGCTCAGGTGGGCCCGGTCACAGGAGTGTCGCTCGACCGACGGTTGTTCGCGCTCAGCGGACATCGCCCGATCTGTGGAATCCGTTGCTCCCGACCTGCGTTGATGCGGATGTCAGGGTTTTCCTCCAGGCGGCTTGCCGCTGATGGGAACCACAGGCCTCGGTACCGCCCACTACAGTGGAGCCACGGTGCCGCGCTCACCAGGGTAGATCGGTGGAGCCGAGGACCGCCGACGCAGCAGTCAGGGAGTGCGAATGTTCGAAAGGTTCACCGACCGCGCGAGGCGGGTGGTTGTTCTTGCCCAAGAAGAGGCGAGGATGCTCAACCACAACTACATCGGCACCGAGCACATCCTCCTGGGTCTGATCCACGAGGGTGAAGGTGTCGCCGCCAAGGCGCTCGAGTCGTTGGGGATTGCGCTGGAAGGCGTCCGCCAGCAGGTCGAGGAGATCATCGGCCAGGGCCAGCAGGCCCCCAGCGGACACATCCCCTTCACCCCACGTGCGAAGAAGGTCCTGGAGCTCTCGCTGCGCGAGGCGCTTCAGCTCGGCCACAACTACATCGGCACCGAGCACATCCTGCTCGGCCTGATCCGCGAGGGCGAAGGCGTCGCGGCGCAGGTCCTCGTGAAGCTCGGCGCCGACCTCAACAGGGTGCGCCAGCAGGTGCTGCAGCTGCTGTCCGGCTACTCGACGGAGAAGGGCGCGTCGGAGTCTCCGGGTCGTGGCGAGGGCACGCCGTCGTCGTCCCTGGTGCTGGACCAGTTCGGGCGCAACCTCACCGCCTCGGCGCGGGAGGGCAAGCTCGACCCGGTCATCGGGCGCACCAAGGAGATCGAGCGGGTCATGCAGGTGCTGTCCCGCCGCACCAAGAACAACCCGGTCCTCATCGGCGAGCCCGGCGTCGGCAAGACCGCCGTCGTCGAGGGACTGGCGCAGATGGTCGTCAAGGGCGAGGTGCCCGAGACGCTCAAGGACAAGCAGCTCTACACGCTCGACCTCGGCTCGCTGGTCGCGGGCTCGCGCTACCGCGGTGACTTCGAAGAGCGCCTGAAGAAGGTCCTCAAGGAGATCCGCACGCGCGGCGACATCATCCTGTTCATCGACGAGATCCACACGCTCGTCGGCGCGGGTGCCGCCGAGGGTGCGATCGACGCGGCCTCCATCCTCAAGCCGATGCTGGCCCGCGGTGAGCTGCAGACGATCGGTGCCACCACGCTCGACGAGTACCGCAAGCACGTCGAGAAGGACCCCGCGCTGGAGCGCCGTTTCCAGCCGATCCAGGTGGGCGAGCCGTCGCTGGCGCACACCATCGAGATCCTCAAGGGCCTGCGCGACCGGTACGAGGCGCACCACCGCGTCTCGATCACCGACTCCGCGCTGGTCGCCGCCGCCACGCTGGCGGACCGGTACATCAACGACCGGTTCCTGCCGGACAAGGCGATCGACCTCATCGACGAGGCCGGTGCGCGGATGCGCATCCGCCGGATGACCGCGCCGCCGGACCTGCGCGAGTTCGACGAGAAGATCGCCGACGTCCGTCGCGACAAGGAGTCCGCGATCGACGCGCAGGACTTCGAGCGCGCGGCGAAGCTGCGTGACGCGGAGAAGCAGCTCCTGGGCCAGAAGGCCGAGCGGGAGAAGCAGTGGAAGGACGGTGACCTGGACGTCGTCGCGGAGGTCGACGACGAGCAGATCGCCGAGGTCCTCGCCAACTGGACCGGCATCCCGGTGTTCAAGCTCACCGAGGAGGAGACCACGCGTCTGCTCCGCATGGAGGACGAGCTGCACAAGCGGATCATCGGCCAGGTCGACGCGGTCAAGGCCGTGTCGCAGGCGATCCGCCGCACCCGCGCCGGCCTGAAGGACCCGAAGCGCCCCTCCGGCTCGTTCATCTTCGCCGGCCCGTCCGGTGTCGGTAAGACCGAGCTCTCGAAGGCGCTCGCGAACTTCCTGTTCGGCGAGGACGACGCGCTCATCCAGATCGACATGGGCGAGTTCCACGACCGGTACACGGCGTCGCGGCTCTTCGGTGCCCCTCCCGGTTACGTCGGCTACGAAGAGGGCGGCCAGCTCACCGAGAAGGTGCGCCGCAAGCCGTTCTCCGTGGTGCTCTTCGACGAGATCGAGAAGGCGCACAACGAGGTCTACAACACGCTGCTCCAGGTGCTGGAGGACGGCCGCCTGACCGACGGTCAGGGCCGGACGGTGGACTTCAAGAACACCGTCATCATCTTCACGTCGAACCTGGGCACGTCGGACATCAGCAAGGCCGTCGGCCTCGGCTTCACCTCGGGTCAGGACAGCGCGTCCAACTACGAGCGCATGAAGAACAAGGTCAACGACGAGCTGAAGAAGCACTTCCGGCCCGAGTTCCTCAACCGCATCGACGACATCATCGTCTTCCACCAGCTGACTCAGGACGAGATCATCAAGATGGTGGACCTGATGATCGCCCGCGTCGAGACGCAGTTGAAGAACAAGGACATGGCCCTCGAGCTGACCGACAGGGCCAAGGCCCTGCTCGCGAAGCGCGGGTTCGACCCGGTGCTGGGCGCCCGCCCGCTGCGCCGCACGATCCAGCGCGAGATCGAGGACACCCTGTCGGAGAAGATCCTGTTCGGCGAGATCCAGCCGGGCCAGATCATCCTCACCGACGTCGAGGGCTGGGACGGCGAGTCCGAGCAGCACGACAAGGCGAAGTTCGTGTTCCGCGGCGAGGCCAAGCCGACCCGCGTCCCGGACGCCCCGCCCGTCGAGCTGGCGGCCCCCGCGGCCATCGACCAGGACGCCCCGGCGAACGACGCGGAGTGACCTGACAGGCACGTGACAACGGCCCCCGGACCACTGGTCCGGGGGCCGTTGTCGTGCGTGTCACTCAGAGGTGTGAATTCGCCTGTTTCGCCACAGCTCGGGCAATTCGCTGCCACGATGGCTCCGCTGCTGAACAACTCGGTTCCACAACGGAACCGATGGGGGAGGTGTCAGTCGTGTCGGCGGAATTCGACCAGCTGGTCGCTCAGTTCGAGCGGTTCCAGGCTCAGATGCACAGGGTTGACCAGCAGTTCGCCGGTATCGGTGAGATGCAGCAACAGCTGACCGAACTGGAGGCGGTGGCCACCTCGGCCGACCGCGCCGTGACGGTCGTCGCGGGTCCGTCGGGCTCTATCAAGGACATCAGGCTCACCGATCAGGCGATGCGCCGTCCACCGCACGCCCTGGCCGCTGAGCTCATGTCGACTCTGCGGAAAGCGGTGGCGGAGGCCGCGCGTCGCCAGGCGGGGATCGTCGAGGGCGCTCTGGGCGACGACATGCGCCTGAAGGACCAGGTGCTGGAGACGCAGGCCCAGCTGTTCGGCATGACTCCCGACCAGCTGCGCGCCGCCACGGCGGAAGAGGGCGCTCCACCCGCCACCCCGAATGCCGTGGCACCGCCACCTCCAGCGCCGGCGCCACCGAGCCAGGCCCGCCCGCCCGTTCCGCCTCGCCGCCCGGCTCCGGAGCCCGCGGACGACTTCTCGGACCGGAACGTGCTCAGGGGTGACTCCTGGCACGAGCGATCCACACCGCCGCCACCGCAGCCGAAGCAGGACGGTCGCTTCCTGAACCTCTACGACGACGAGGAGGGCGGCCGATGAGCGGCTTCGACGTGAACCCGGACGAGCTCGTGCAGTTCGCCGGAACGCTCGACGGTCACCGGAACAGGACCGCGGAGATCGCGGGTCTGGTCGCGAAGGCGGACGTGGGCGACAAGTCCTGGGGCCTGTACGGGTTGTTCGTGAAGGACGACTACACGCGGATGCTCGCTGATCTGAAGGACCTGTTCACCGACATGCAGAACGGGCTGCAATCCGGTGCGGACAAGTTCCGCGGCACCGCGCAGGGCTACGCGCACCAGGAAGAGGCGTTGAAGAAGATCTTCGACGGCCTCCAGGTCGAGATCAACCGGAAGTAGGCGGCGCGACGTGGTGGAGCAGAAGTCCAGCGCCGGCGGCGTCGAGATCACGGTCGGCGAGAAGTCCACCGGCCAGAAGATGGCCGAGGCGTCTCCCTTCTTCGGCAACTACCTCAAGACCCGCGAAGCCGCGGGCAAGCTGAGCGATGGCGCGGACGGTTCGGAGGTGGTGGGGCTCGCCTCCGAGGGAGCCGCACTGGTCGGTTCCCTCGGCACATCGGCGTACGGCATCGCGATGGACCCGATCGGCTGGCTGGTGGGTCAGGGGTTGAACTTCCTGATCAGCGTGGTGCAGCCGTTGGAAGACGCGATCCACGCGGTGAGCGGCGACGGCCCCGCACTGCAGCAGGCGGCGGAGAACTTCAACAACATCGCCAAGGGCGTCGCCGACCTGCGGACCAAGTTCGAGGAGGACCTGAAGACCGCGGTCCAGAGCTGGGGAGGCCAGGCGTCCGAAGTCGCCGGCACGAAACTCGGCGAGTTCGCCAACGGCATCGACGGTGTCGCCGGGCAGGCCGGCGAGCTCGCGAGCATGCTGCAGGTCTCGAGCATGATCATGACCATCGTCGAGGACTTCATCAAGGCGATCCTCACCGAGCTGATCACCTGGCTGATCATGATCTGGATTCCCGCGCTGGCCGCCGCGGTGCCGAGCTTCGGCGCCTCGACCGCGGCCGCGGGCGCCGCGACCGGTGTGCGGGTCGCGACGACCGGCAGCCGGGTCGCACGGATCATCGCGAGGCTGAGGCAGTTCCTCGACAAGATCATGGCCTTCCTGCGCAACCTCGCGGGACGGGTCGGGAACGTGCGGACGGCGTTCCAGAAGTCCATGGCGGACAAGAAGGTGAACAGCGCCTTCGCCGACCTGACCAAGCAGATCAGCAAGAAGGACCCTGAGAACGGCCTCCCCGGCGTGCGGGTGCCGATGGACGTCAAGCTCTGGGGCGACAAGGGCATGATCGGCGAGCGTGTCCAAAGCGGCTTTCCCAAGGCCGTGGGCAAAGCCGCCGTCGACGCGGTGCGTGGCCAGTTCGGTGTCGGCACCGGTGCCAACGCGGGTGTCGACAAGCCTCTGAGGAACATCGGGTCGTACCGGAAGTCCACCGAGTACGACGACATCGGCAAGGACCAGCAGAAGCACCGGATCGAAGGCGACCTGGACCTCTGATGGCGGAGTTCGTGCGGCTGACCTGGCCGATCGCTGCCGTTCTGGCCTTCTCCCTCAGTGCGGTGGTCGTGCGGCGTTGGTGGCAGAAGCGCAAGCACCGCGCGGCCGACGAGCACCAGGCCGTCGGGCTCACGCCGCTTGCGCGCACCCTCGGCGGCGAGGTCGTTCGAGGTGAGGGGAGCGCGGCGTGGTCCGCCGATCTGCGAGGGCCGATGGCGAACGACCTCGACGGCATCGTGGACAAGATGTTGCAGCGCTCTGTACCGAGGTTCGACCTCGCCGTCGACTTCATGCGGGGTACGTGGCACGTGCGGGTGTCGCAGGCTTCGATGCGCCAGCAGGATTCGAACGGTGTCGGCCGGCTCATCGAGCACCGGTTCGAGGTCGCCACCACCCTGCTCGCGCCCATGAGGCTCACGCGTCGCCGGCACGCCGACTTCCGGGGGCGGCCAGTCGCGCCCGGTCGTTTTTCCGGGTGGACCGCCGAGAAACCGCTCACCGCGGTGCGCGAGCAGACCGAGTGGCTGCCGTTGCGGCTGCCGCCCGCCGCGGACCACGAGTTCGCCGTGTTCGCCGCCGATCTGTCCGGTGCGGCACGGGCGTTCAACCCGGAGGCCGCCCAGTGGCTGGTGGACCGCGTGGGCGACCTGCCGCCGCTGGTCGCGTGGATCTTCTCGCTCACGTTCGAGAGCGGCATCGTCCACACGACGGTGCGCGGCCCCATCGACGAGGAGTCCCTACTATCGGTCGTCGACGTGATCACCGGGCTGCTCGACCTCATTCCGGACGTGCGGCCGCGGCACCCCGCTGCGGCGGTCTGAGGGTCAGCGCGGCGTCACGGCGTACCCAGCCAGCACGATGTCCTCCAGCTCCGGGTCGTCGTCCTCGTAGACGCCCTCGTAGTTGAAGCCGAACAGCGTCCTCAGCGCGGCCTCCGCCAGGTCGAGCGGGTGGAAGCGGAACGGGTACTCGTCCTCCGAGTCCAGGCCCGCCAGGAACTCCTCGTCGCCCGCCAGGTACTCCTCCTCGAACGGCAGCGGCGCGCCGATGTCCTCGATGACGCCGCTGTCGGGGGAGAGGCTGAACGAGCGCCGGACTGTGCCGTCGGGCTCCCAGATCGCGTAGGCGAAGAAGTCGACGACGCTGTGCATGGCGTGCAGGTACAGGGTGCGGCCCGCCGCCTCGCGGACGAAGCGTTGTGGCAGGTCGGTGGGGGCGTCGTTCGCCGCGTCGCGGGTGCAGACGATGGACAGGCCCGGGAAGACGGCCGCGTAGACCTCGCCCTCCGGTGGGTTGCCCTGGTCGAGGCTGCCGTCGGCGATCGGGCTGATGTCGTGCGATGGGTACAGGCGCTCGACCAAGGCGTTCGTGGCCTCGCGGTCGATCTTCGGTGACGAGCGCAGCACCTTGCTGACGTCGTCGGATGCGTAGAAGAGCATCCAGTCCTTGGCTCCCACTGGTCCCCCTGCGGTCGGTGTGGGTCCAGGATGGCGGAGGGGTCTGACAATTTCTGACGGGCAACGAGGCCGCGGTGTCAGCCGTCCCTCTTTCGTGGGGACCACACCGGAGACTGACGAGCACTCGGCGAGACTGCACGGCGTGGTGTCCACCGAGGTGAAGCCGCGCAAGAACGGCTTCGCCACGTTCCTGCTGGTCGTGTGCGCGATGCTGTTCGTCGCGACGGCCATGGTCAGGCTGCTCGGCATCGACGGCAACCGGTACATGATCGCCGCGACGTCGCTGACCCCGTACGTCACCGTCGCGGGGCTGCTCATCGGGTTGTTCGCGCTGTTCCGCAAGCGGTGGGTCGTCGGGCTGACGATGACGTTGGTCGGGGTCGTGCTGATCGCGAACGTGGCGCCGCGGGCGTTTCCCGACGCGCGGCCGAACGGGGTGGGGCAGCAGGTCAGGCTGATGACGTCGAACCTGCTGACCGGAATCGCGGACGCCGACGCCATCGTGCGGGAGGTCAAGGCCCGCCGGGTCGACGTGCTGGCCATGCAGGAGCTGACGCCGGAGATGGTGCGCGACCTCGACCGCGCCGGGCTCGGCCAGGTGCTGCCGAACCGGGTGTTCCTCGACGAGCCGGGCGGGTCGGGCAGCGGCATCGCCTCCCGGTACCCGCTCACGCAGCGGAACCTCACCCCGCCGGGCACGTTGCGGCAGGCCGCCGCGCTCGTGGACCTGCCGGGCAAGGACGTCGAGGTCGTCTCGGTGCACCCGCTGCCGCCGGTCGTCACCGAGGGACCGGAGGCGTGGCAACGGGAGCTGGCCGGGCTGCCCGCTCCCGACTCGACCGGCGCGATCCGGGTGCTCGCCGGCGACTTCAACGCCACCCTCGACCACGTCGGCCTGAGGCGGCTGCTGAACAAGGGCTACGTGGACGCCGCCGACCAGGTCGGCAAGGGGCTGATCCACACCTGGCCGAGCAAGGCGGGCATCTGGCCGCCGCCGGTCACCATCGACCACGTGCTGGTCGACTCGAAGATCGTGGTGGACACGCTGGACGTGTTCGACGTGCCCGGCAGCGACCACCGGGCCGTCGTCACGCAGTTCGTCGTGCCAAGGCTCTGAGGGCCTCCAGCGCGCCGACCGGCAGCGACACGCCCCGGCCGTGGCGCACGTCCGGCTCGCGGACGTTGACCCTGACCAGCGACCCGGACGCCGCGCTGGCCAGCTCCGCCTGACGCCGCACGGTCGGCACCGCGGTGCCCGCGCCGATCTCGAGAACGACCAGGTTCCGCCGGGACCGCCGCCACTCGTTCAGCGCGTCGAGCTGCGCCTGGCTGCGGTGCGGCACCCAGCCCCAGTCGCCGAACATCAGGATGTTGGGCCGCGCCAGCCCGCCGCACTGCGGGCACGACGGCAGCTCGCCGACCGCCCGCATCGACTCGGGATCCACGGAGACGTCGAAGTCGCACTCCCAGATCTCGTCGGTGCACGGCTCCACGCACTGCACGTGGTGGATCGACCCGTGGACCTCCGCGACCTCGGTGAAGCCCGCCTTCTGGAACTGACCGTCCACGTTGGACGTGAAGACGCGCGCACCCCACGACCGCAGGACCTCGAAACCCTCGTGCGGCACCGTGTCGCGGTAGAGGTGCAGCCGGTGGCCGTAGAAACCCCACGCCAGCGCCGGGTCGTCGGCGAAGTGCACGGGGTCGGCGATCTCCTCGAACTTCAGCCCGAGCCGCTCGTAGGGCGGGTACGCCCGCCAGAACCCCTCGGTGCCGCGGAAGTCGGGGAGACCGGAGTCGACACCGATGCCGGCACCGGCGCAGACGAGAACGGCGTCCGCACCGGCGATCAGCTCGGCGGCTCTGTCGTAGGCCTCCTCGATCACCGCTGCGGCTTGCTCCCCAACACGACCTCGAACTCCAGCAGGTCAGCGCCCGACGACACGGGCCGCGCGCGCTCACCGGAGTGCGCCGCCGCGCCCGCCTGGCCGTCGCGCCACGCCACGAAGTCCTCGTGCGTCTCCCAGTGCGTGACGACGAAGTAGCGGTCCTCGCCCGCGACCGGCCGCAGGAGCTCGAAGCCGAGGAAGCCCGGCTCGCCGTCGACCGCGCCGAGGCGGGCGGCGAACCGCTTCTCCAGCTCGGGGCCGTTGCCCTCGGGGACCTTGATCGCGTTGATCTTCACGACTGCCATGAGACCCACATTAGCGGCGCACACCGACAGGCAGCAGGAACTGCTCGCCGGGGATGCCCGAATCGTGGAACCACGCCTTGAAGAACGCCGTGAGGTCCTGCCCGGACGCCTCCTTCAGGTGGTTCTCGAACTCGGGCCACGAGGCGTTGGAGTCGCGGTGCTCGGCGACCCACGACTGCAGGGCCTTGAAGAACACGTCGTCGCCGACCTGCTTGCGCAGCGCGTGCATCGCGAGGATGCCCTTGTCGTAGACACCGCGGAACTCGTTGCCCTTGCCCATGTCGTAGAGCTTCGGCGCCCAGAACGACGACCGCTCGCGCCGCTGCTCGACCTGGTCGCGGTAGCGCTGGTCGAGGTCGGTGCCGTCCTTCTCCAGCCACAGCCACTGCGAGTAGGAGGCGAGGCACTCGTTGAGGCAGATGTCCGCCCAGTTCTCGATGGACACCGAGTCGCCGAACCACTGGTGGGCGTTCTCGTGCACGACCGTCTCCAGGTCGGCCCAGGAGGCGTAGATCGGCCTGGTCTGCGTCTCCAGCGAGAACCCGATCTGGTCCGCCACCCAGATGCCGCCCGCCGCCCGCTGCGGGTACGGGCCGAACTTCGTCTCCAGGTACGCCAGGACCTCCGGCAGCTGCGACTGGATCGGTTTCTTCGCCGCGGACGTGCCGGGCGCGTACGCGTCGACCACCGGCGTGCCGCTGGGCAGCTTCGACCGCACGACCTCGAACTTGTCGATCGCGACGGTCGCCAGGTAGGTGGCGAGCGGCGTCTCCTCGGTCCAGGTGAACGTCGTCCAGCCGCCGTCGCGCTTCGGCGGGCTCTCCAGGCCGTTCGAGATGGCCGTCCAGCCGTCGGGGACGCGGGCGGAGACCTTCAGCGCCGCCTTGTCGCGCGGGGTGTCGTTGGCCGGGAACCACGTCGTCGCGGAGTGCGGCTGACCTGCGGCGAACGCCCCGCCGGTCGAGGAGATCTGCCAGCCGCTGCGGCCGAGCGAGGCGTCGTTGATCGTCGTGGGCTTGCCGCCGTAGGTGACGACGGTGGTGAACGGCTTGCCCTTGGCGAGCGGCGACGACGGCGTGATCACCAGCTCGTGGTCGCCCTCCCGCGCGAACTTGGCGTCCTGGTCGCCGACCTTCACCCCGCTGACGTCGAGGCCCTCGAGGTCGAAGTTGAAGCGCGACAGGTCCTGCGACGCGGTCGCGGTGATCGTCGCGACGCCGTCCAGCTGCTTCGACTCGGGGTCGTAGGTGATCGCGAGGTCGTAGAGCGTGACGTCGTAGCCGCTGTTGCCGTCCGTCGGGTAGTAGGCGTCGCCGGCACCCGCGCCGGCCTCCACCGCGGCCTCCGGTGACGTCTCCCGGCGCTGCTGGTCCGCGGGGTCGCCGCCGGGCGTTCTGAACACGACGAGCAGACCGGCGACGAGCACGATCAACACCAGGGCGATCAGGTACGGGCGGGCCTTCATGCGTTAATCATCCCTGTGTCGGTGGTGGAGTTCGGCGGAACCGGGCAAGGCGTGCTGCTCCTGCACGGTCTGATGAGCAGGGCCACCGCCTGGTGGCCGGTCGCGCAGTGGCTCCGGCCGTTCGGCCGCGTCGTCGCCCTCGACCAGCGAGGACACGGCCGCAACCCGCGGCGGGGACCGTTCCGGACCGAGGACTTCGTCGCCGACGCCGCCGTCGCGGTCGAAGAGCTCGGCCTCGGACCCGCCGTGGTGGTCGGGCACTCCATGGGCGGGCTGCACGCGTGGTGTCTCGCGGCGACCCGTCCGGACCTGGTGCGCGCGATTGTGGTCGAGGACTTCGCCCCGGACAACAGGGGACGCACGGTCGACGAGTGGAAGTGGCTCTTCGACGCCTGGCCGAAGCCGTTCCAGTCGCTCTCGCACGTGACGGCGTACTTCGGTTCGCCGGTGTTCGCCGAGTACTTCGAGGAACGGGAGGACGGCTGGCACCTGATCGCCGAGATGGACGACCTCTACGAGATCGCCGGCCACTGGGGCACGCGGGCGTACTGGGAGTTCATCGACGCCGTGCGGTGCCCGTCGCTCGTCATCGAGGCAGGAAAGGGCGGCCAGCTGCCGGGGCAGATGGAGGAGGCGGCGCGCCGGTCGAACGGCCAGTACCTCTACGTCGAGGAAGCCGGTCACCTCGTGCACGACAGTGCGCCGTGGGTCTACCGCGGGGCCGTGGAGGCCTTCTTGAGCACGTCGACCTCGCCGGTCTGAGTGTCGACGATGGACACCTCGCGGACCTTCGCGCGGATCGGCTCGACCGGGAACACCGCCGCGAACGCCGCCTTCATGGCCTCGTCGTCGACGTCGTGCACGAGCGTGCAGTGCGGGACCCAGCTGCCCGGCAGGTAGTAGGCGCTCGGGTTCTTCACCTTGCCCGCCAGCACGTCGTGGATCGCCGAGTGCACGGCCAGCAGCTCGGTGTCGACCACCGCGGCCAGCATCAGCACGTTCTCGGACGTGGAGAACGTGCTGAGCGTGTGCAGGTACAGGTCCGGCATCCACAGCCGTTCGAGGTCCTCGCGCAGCTCCTTGCGGACCTTCGGGCCGATCGTGCTCGCGAGCGCGTAGGTGAGGTGCGGCGGGAACTTGAACTTCCCGCCGACGCGGTGTTGCAGCGCGCGGACCTTCTCGTCCGCCTCGGAGTCGAAGAACGCCACCAGCGCGTGCATCAGTGCTCTCCAGGCAGGGCGAACAGGCCGTCCCGCGTCTGCTCGACCAGGCCGTCGTCCAGCAACGAGGCCAGGCACTTCTCCCGCTGCGTCACGTCGTTCCAGACGATGTCCAGCTGGAGCTTGGGCACCGGTCCCGGCGCACCGCGCAACACGTCCAGCAGCCGGCCCCGGACCTGGCGGTCGGTGCCGGCGAACTTCTGCACCTTCTTCTCCGGCCCCGCGTAGGCCGGTCGCCCGGCGAGCTGCCAGGCGCACTCCGCGAACAACGGGCAGTCGGCGCACTTCTGGTTCTTGGCCGTGCAGATCAACGCCCCGAGCTCCATCAGCGCAGCCGAGAACACCGCGGCGTCGTGCTGGTCCTCGGGCAGGATCGCCTCGACGTCCCGCAGGTCGCGCTTGGTCGACGGCGGCCCGGCGTCACCGGCGCCGTGCACAGCGCGCGCGACGACCCGGCGGACGTTCGTGTCGACGACGGCGCACTTCTGCCCGTACGCGAACGTGGCCACCGCACGGGCCGTGTAGCTGCCGATGCCGGGCAGCGATTCGAGCGTCTCGATGTCCGACGGCACGACGTCGTCGTGGTCGCGGGCGATGGCGGTGGCCGCCTCGTGCAGGCGCAGGGCGCGGCGGGGATACCCGAGCTTGCCCCACATGCGCAGCACCTCGCCCTGGGAGGACGCGGCCATCGCGGAGGGCACCGGCCACTTCGCCAGCCACTCGTGCCAGATCGGCTCCACGCGGGAGACCGGCGTCTGCTGCAGCATGATCTCGCTGACCAGAACGCCCCAGGCCGTGCACTCGGGACGGCGCCACGGAAGGTCGCGGGCTGCGGTGTCCCACCAGCCCAGCAGCAACTCGTGATTCATCGCCGCCCATTCAAGCGCAAAGGCCCCCGCCCGTTGCCGGGAAGGGGCCTCGCACGAGTGCGGTCAGGCAGCGGCGGTCTCGGCCGCGTCGACCTCGCGCAGCTCACCGGTGTGCACGTCGTAGACGAAACCGCGGATCTTGTCGGTGTGCGGGATGAACGGGCTGCGCCGCAGCCGCGCCATCGAGCCGCGCACGCTCTGCTCGACGACCTTGAACGCCTCGACGGCCCAGGTCGGGCGCAGGCCCGTGTCGGCCTCCAGCTCGTCCTTGAACTCGTCCTCGGTCACCATCTCGAGGCCGCAGTTCGTGTGGTGCACCAGCAGCACCTCACGCGTGCCCAGCTTGCGCTGGCTCAGCGCCAGCGATCGGATGGCGTCGTCGGTGACGACCCCGCCCGCGTTGCGCAGCACGTGCGCCTCACCCTGCTTCAAACCGAAGATCTCGAACACCCGGATGCGCGAGTCCATGCAGGTCAGGATTGCCACCTGCAGGGACGGCTTCGCGGACGAACGGTCTCCGGGAACCACGTTCCCGAGCTCGTAGTTCCGCTTGAGCAGTTCGTCGATCGCGGTCATGACACACCTCCATGGCCTACCGGCGGACCCCCAAGCGATGGAACTGGAGTGAGCACCCGTTCACAAGGGGTTTCGACCCATATCACGTTCACCGGATCGAGCTAGGCTCGCCTACGCCTGGAATCCATCGGCTGCCGTTACGTTCGGGGCCGTGATCGAGCCCACAGGACCGCTCCCGTCCACGGTGTACTGGCGCCGCCGCCTCGCCGCGATCGGGGCCGCGCTGGTGACACTGCTGCTCGTGATCTGGATCGTGGCGATGTCCGGTTCCGACGACGACACCACCCAGCCCACGAACGCGGCCGCGGTGTCCTCCTCGAACCCGCCGCCGAGCACGACCGAGTCGGCGGGCGCCTCGTCGTCGACGACCCCGCCGCCCCCGCCGACCGAGACCACGCAGGCCCCGCCGCCCGGACCGCCGCAGCCCTGCCCCGACGACGTGATCGGGGTCGTGGCGAAGGCCAACAAGCCCTTCTACACGGTCGGTGACCAGCCCGAACTGTCGATGGACGTCGTCAACACCGGTCCGGTGCCGTGCATCAGGGACATCGGGCGGCAGCACCGCGAGCTGACGGTGCTGACCGCGGACGGCGCGACGGTGCTGTGGTCCAGCAACCACTGCCTGGCGGCGGAGGGCAACGAGGTGCGGGTCATGCAGCCCAAGGAGGCCTTCAACTACGGCACCACGTGGGCGGGCTCGACCTCGCAGCCCGGCTGCGGCGCGCACACCAAGGTCGGGCCCGGCGACTACCTGCTGGTGGCGAAGCTGGCCGGCAGGACCAGCTCACCCGTCGTCTTCAGGCTGGAGCGCTGAGCTCGCCGACCGGCGGGCTCACGGCCCGAACCAGCGCTCCTCGGCGCCACCGCGGGGACCGGCCGACGTCTTGCCGATGATCAGCTCGGTGGCGAGGTTGACCGAACGGGGACGCGACCGCTCGGCGGCGTCGAGCAGCAGCTTGCCCGCCGCGCGGCCCTTCTCCAGCACCGGCTGGCGCACGGTCGTGAGCCCGGCCTCCTCGCCGGCGCGGATGCCGTCGAACCCGGTCACGGTGATGTCGTGCGGCACGCGCAGACCGCGGCGCGCGGCCTCGTCCAGCGCGCCCAGCGCGAGCACGTCCGAGGTGCAGATCAACGCGGTGACCTGCGGGTCGCGGTCGAGCACCTGGGCGGCACCGGACGCGCCGGAGGCCATGTTGTGGTCGAAGCGCTCGACCACGGGCACCTGCGACCAGTCGACGCCCGCCTCGCTGAACGCCTCCGCGAGGCCGGACAGGCGGTTGCGCTGCACGTGGAAGTGCGCGGCGTGCTGGCGGTCGGGCGTCACGAAGCCGTCGTTGCGGTCACGCGCGAGGCGCATGCACACGACGCCGATGCGGCGGTGGCCCAGGCCGATGAGGTGCCGCGCGAGCTCGTACATCGCGCCGCGGTCGTCGATGCCGACGCGGTCGACCGTGCCGAGGTCCGGCTGGTCGCAGACGACGGTCGGGACGGGGCGCTCCAGCACGGCCGCGAGGTGCGGGTCGTCGTCCGGCACGGAGTAGACGACGAAGCCGTCGACGCCGGCGCGGTGCACGGACGCGACGTCCTCGCGTTCGGGGTTGGCGGGGACCAGCAGCAGACCGGTGCCGGCGTCCTCGCACGCCAGCGCGAGGCCCTCCAGGAAGCCGATCGCGGCCGGGTCGCGGAACGCGTAGGAGAGGTTCTCGGTGAGCAGCAGGCCCACCGCACCGGCCTTGCGCGTGCGCAACGAGCGCGCCACAGGATCCGGGCCGGGATAACCCAGCCTTCGGGCCGTGTCCAACACCCGCCGACGCAGCTCTGGCGAGAGCTGGTCGGGCCGGTTGTACGCGTTGGACACCGTTGTCCGGGAAACGCCCAGCTCAGCGGCCAGAGAGGCCAACGTTGCCGGACGTCGCACATGCATCGACCGCGCCATGAAAGGACCGTAACGGTTCAGAACCAATTCGTGAAGTCAGGGTGACCTGCGTCCCTCGGATGACGCATCCCCGCAGGTTGGCCCATCTGCCTTGTTCAGAATTTGGTCCAGACCAATGGGCTCACCGCTTCGGTGGTGCCGTCGACTCCCTAGCGACGAGCCGCGGGCGGAACACGCGGGTGTAGTTGTCGGTGCCCTGCCTGCGGCGATCCGGGTCCAGGCGCAGCACGAGCTCGTCGATCGCGGCCGCCGCCATCTCCTCGATCGGCTGCGCGAGCGTCGTCAAAGCGGGCGAGGAGTAGGCGGCCAGCGGGATGTCGTCGAACCCGACGACGGACAGGTCGTCCGGTACCGAGATCCCCCGCTGGTGCGCCTCGCGCATCACGCCGAGCGCCATGTGGTCCGACGAGCAGATCACCGCGGTCGGCGACACCGTGTCCAGCAGCTTCGCCACCGCCACGCCACCGCCCTCCGCGCTGAACGGCCCGTGCGACACGTACTCCGACCCGGCCGGCAGGTGGTTCTCCTCCAGCGCGGCGGCCCACCCGGCGCGCTTCAGGCGCGAGGGGAGAGATCGCGCCGGACCGGACACGAACCCGATCCGCTCGTGGCCCAGGTCGATCAGGTGCTTGGTGGCGGTGTAGCCGGCGAGCTGCTCGTCGACCGTCACGTCGGGCACGTCCAACGCCGGCGTGGCGCCGTTGAGGAACACCATGTGGACGCCGTCCGCGAGGAGCTTCGCGTAGTAGCTCGGGCGCGGCGCCTGGCCGAGCGGCACCTCGACGTTGGTGATCTCCGGCGACACGAACACCATGCCCTCGACCCCGCGGGCCAGGAGCATGCGGACGTACTCCTCCTCGCCCATCGGCGCGCCGCTGCGGGTGTTGCACAGCAGTGACGAGTAGCCGAGGCGGGCCGCCCGCGTCTCCAGCGCCTCGGCGAACGCGGGGAAGACCGGGTTGGACAGCTCCGGCACGAGCAGGCCGATCACGCCGGTGCGTTGCAACGCACCGAGTCCGCGCGGGGTGTACGGCATCTCCGCGAGCACCGACAGCACCCGCTGCCTGGTCTCCTCGTTCACACCCGCGCGCCTGTTGAGAACTCGGCTGACGGTGGAGATGGACACCCCGGCTGCCCTGGCGATCTCGGACAGTCCGGACACGTTGCCTCCCTGCTCACGCTTGGTTCGGCGCAAGCCTGCCGTGTTCAGAAAAATTTTGCAACGAGCGTTTGCAAGACAGGGCCGTTACGGCTTGGTTACGGTCGACGTCTTGACCTGACCATGGTTCGGGTAGTGAAATCGCCCGCAACATTCTCGCAAAAACTTGCAAGGCCCTCATCTCAACAGGGAGATGAGGTCAGCTGGAGGGAACGGCAGCAACGATGCGACGGACAACCCTCGTGACCGCCATGGCGACGGGTGTCGCCCTCGTGCTCACCGCCTGCGGAAGCGGTGGATCGAGCAGCAACAGCGGATCCGACTCGGGCGAGGTGACCTTCTGGGACACCAGTGGTCCCAACGAGAGCCCCGTGTTCAAGAAGATCGCGGAAGGCTGTGCCACCAAGGACGGCTACAAGGTCAAGGTCGAGACGCAGGCGTTCGACGGCGCGCTCAACAACTACAAGACCGCCGCGCAGGGTGGTCAGGGCCCCGACGTCTTCCGCTCCGAGGTCGCGTGGGTGCCGCAGCTCGCGAAGCTGAGCCTGGTCGAGGACCTGTCCGACACCGACCTCGCGAAGGACACCTCCGACTTCCTGGAGGCCCCGCTGGGCTCCACGAAGTACGAGGGCAAGACCTACGCCGTGCCGCAGGTGACTGACTCGCTCGCGTTGCTGTACAACAAGAAGAAGCTCGCCGACGCGGGTGTCGAGCCGCCGAAGACGTGGGACGAGCTCAAGACCGCGGCCGCCAAGCTGGGCGCTGAGAAGGCGTTCTTCCTCAACAACGACGCGTACTACGCGCTGCCGTTCATCTACGGCGAGGGCGGCGACCTGGTCGACGCCTCCGGCAAGAAGATCGTCGTGAACTCCGCGCAGAACGTGAAGGCGCTGGAGACCGCGAAGGGCCTGCTCGACGCCAAGGCCGCGACCACGGCGCTCGACGCGACGAACTCGTACTCGAACATGCAGGCCGCGTTCTCCTCCGGTGAGGCCGCCATGGTCGTCAACGGTCCGTGGGCCGTCGCCGACTACCTCAAGGGCGCCGCGTTCAGCGACCCGGCGAACCTCGGCATCGCACCGGTCCCCGGCCCGTCCGCGGGCAAGGGCAGCGCGCCGGTCGGCGGCCACGACTACGTGATCCGCAAGGCCACCAAGGCCAAGCAGTCGTCGATCAAGCTCATCCAGTGCATGGCGTCGGCCGAGTCGCAGGCCACCGTCGCCAAGGAGCTCGGCCTGCTGCCGACCCGCAAGTCGGCCTACCAGAACGCCGACGTCAAGGCGAACGCCGTCGTCGCCGCGTTCGAGCCGGTCACCAAGACCGCGCACGAGCGTCCGTGGATCCCCGAGGGCGGCCAGCTCTTCGACCCGCTGAAGGTCGGCTACGCGGACTTCCTGGCCGGCAAGAAGGACGCCAAGACCGCTCTCGACGACGTCGCCAAGGCGTACAAGGACAGCGTCGTTCCCGAGTACTCCATCGGCTGATCGTGCTGAACGGCCGGGGTTCGCGCCCCGGCCGTTCGCTGAGGGGAGTCTCCGTGCGTCGGTTCCTGGACAGGTACTGGTACGCGTATGCGATGGTGCTGCCGGTCGTGGTGGTCATCGCGGTGTTGGTGCTCTACCCGCTCGCGCAGGGCGTGTTCTTCACCTTCACGAACATCAACGAGAGCAACATCGCCAACCCGATCCTCGACCGGCCGTCGACCTACGACGTGGTGGGGTTCAAGAACTACCTCAACGTGCTGTCCGGCGGCGAGTCGTTCGGCGACTTCTGGGGCACACTGGTCCGCACGCTGATCTGGACCTTCTCGTGCGTGGTGCTGCACTACACCATCGGGTTGGGCCTGGCGATGCTGCTGAACCGCCAGGTGCTCGGCCGCGGGCTGTACCGCGTGCTGCTGATCCTGCCGTGGGCCGTCCCCGCGTTCATCAGCGCGTTCGCGTGGAAGTACATGTTCAACGCGCAGTACGGGATCATCAACCAGCTCCTGCGCGCGGTGGGCCTGCCGGACCCGGTGTGGCTCGGCCAGTCGAACTGGGCGCTCGTGTCGGTGATCATCGTGAACACCTGGCTCGGCGTGCCGTTCATGATGGTGGCGCTCCTCGGCGGCCTGCAGTCGATCCCCGGCGACCTCTACGAGGCGGCCGAGGTGGACGGTGCCACGCCGTGGCAGCGGTTCCGGCACGTCACGCTGCCTGGCCTGAGGTCCGTGTCGTCGACGGTGGTGCTGCTGGGCATCATCTGGACGTTCAACATGTTCCCGGTGATCTACCTGATCGCGGGTCCGAACCCGAACGCCCGGATCCTGGTCACCTACGCGTTCGAGCGCTTCTTCTCCGGCGCGTCCCGCGACTACGCCATCGCGTCGACCTACGGCGTGCTGATCCTTTCGGTGTTGTTGGTGTTCGCCACGATCTACCGGCGGGCGCTGCGCAAGCAGGGCGAGGTGTGGTGACGTGACGCTCGATGCTTCGTCTCTCCAGGTCGTTCGGGCCCCCGAACGCCGGCTGCGCCGCACGGACAGGTCGAAGGCCGCGTCCGTCGCGTTGCACGCCACGCTGATCATCGCCTCGGTCATCGCCGTGTTCCCGGTCTTCTGGGTGTTCGTCACGTCCCTGAAGCCGGACGCGCGGGCCGTCGAGCCGACGCCGAAGCTGTTCAACGAGTCCTCTTTGGACAACTACAGCCGGGTGCTGTCCGGCGAGAAGGGCGACTTCCTCGCCTGGTTCGGCAACTCCGTGCTGATCGCGCTGATGACGACCGTCCTCGGCGTGTTCATCTCGGCGACGGCGGGCTACGCGGCGTCGCGGTTCCGGTTCCCCGGCAAGCGCGGCCTGATGATGTCGTTCCTGCTGGTGCAGATGTTCCCGTTCGCGGTGCTCATCGTGCCGCTGTACAACATCCTGATCGCGTTGGGGCTCAACGGTTCCTCCATCGGTCTCGTGCTGGTCTACTGCACGACCGCGGTGCCGTTCTGCACCTACATGCTCAAGGGCTACTTCGACACGGTGCCCGCCGACATCGACGAGGCGGGCCGCGTGGACGGGCTGTCGCCGTTCGGCGTGTTCTGGCGGCTGATCCTGCCGCTGGCCAAGCCGGGTCTCGCGGTGACGTCGTTCTACGCGTTCCTGACGGCGTGGGGCGAGGTCGCTTTCGCGTCCGCGTTCCTGTCCGCCGCCGACGAGTCGAAGACGCTGGCCGTCGGGTTGCAGGTGTTCGTGCAGCAGAACCGGACGGAGTGGGGGCACCTCGCCGCCGCGTCCATCCTGGTGGCGATCCCCGCGATCGTCGTGTTCTACCTGGTGCAGCGCTTCCTGGTGCAGGGGCTCGCCTCCGGTGCCGTGAAGGGCTAGTTCCCGTCTCGATGAACGAAAGCGCTTACGTTGTCTCGACTGGCAACGTAAGCGCTTTCGGTTGTTCCCGTAAGCGCTTGCAATGCATAACGTCGCGCCCAACAAGCTGAAAGGTGCGTCACATGGCTGAGGTGTCCTACGTCAAGGCGTCGCGGGTGTTCTCCGGCAACCCGCCGGTCCGCGCGGTCGACGAGCTGTCGCTCGAAGTCGCCGACGGCGAGTTCCTGGTGCTGGTCGGCCCGTCCGGTTCGGGCAAGTCGACGGCGCTGCGCATGCTCGCGGGCCTCGAGGACGTCGACGAGGGCGCCATCCACATCGGCGGCAAGGACGTCACCAACGTCCCGCCGAAGGGCCGCGACATCGCCATGGTGTTCCAGTCCTACGCGCTCTACCCGCACATGACCGTCGCGGAGAACATGGGCTTCGCGCTCAAGCTGCGCGGTGTGGCGAAGACCGAGATCAAGGCGAAGGTCGAAGAGGCCGCCAAGATGCTCGACCTCACCAAGTACCTGGAGCGCAAGCCGAAGGCGCTCTCCGGTGGTCAGCGCCAGCGCGTCGCGATGGGTCGCGCCATCGTGCGCGAGCCCTCCGTGTTCCTCATGGACGAGCCGCTGTCCAACCTGGACGCCAAGCTGCGCGTCGAGACGCGTGCGAACATCGCCGCCCTCCAGCAGCGCCTCGGCACGACCACGATCTACGTCACGCACGACCAGGTCGAGGCCATGACGATGGGCCACCGCGTCGCGGTGCTCAAGGACGGCCTGCTGCAGCAGTGCGACACGCCTCGCGCGCTGTACGACCGCCCGGCCAACGCGTTCGTCGCCGGCTTCATCGGCTCGCCGGCCATGAACCTCAAGACCGTGCCGATCACATCGGAGGGCGCGAAGCTCGACGGCGTCATCGTGCCGCTCTCGCGTGACGCGATCGCCGCCGCCGGCGGTCTGGACGAGGTCACCTTCGGCATCCGTCCCGAGGCGCTCGGCATCGTGCCGTCGAGCGAGGAGGGCATGGAGATGGTCGTCGAGCTGGTCGAGGAGCTCGGCGCCGACGCGCTCGTGCACGGCGCCGTGAAGATCGGCGACTCGTCGCAGCGCTTCGTCGTCCGCGTCGACGGCCGTACGCCGCCCACCCTGGGCCAGCACGTCAAGGTCGCCGTCCGCGACCACAGCGAGATCCACCTGTTCCACCCCGAATCGGGCGAGCGCCTGGAGGCGTGAGTCACACCTGAAAGCCCCCGGCGTGACCGCCGGGGGCTTTTTCGTGTCGTAACATGAACTCGACAACGGTTTCCATTACCTGATCGAGGGACGGCGTGATGACACTCCGCAACGTTCTGGTCGGCGCTCTCGCCGTCGCCAGCCTGGCCGCCTGCGGCACCTCCGCGCCGACCGCCGACAACGGCAAGATCCAGGTCGTGGCGTCGACCAACGTGTGGGGCAGCGTCGTCAAGGCCGTCGGCGGCGACGAGGTCGAGGTCAAGGCGCTGCTCGACGACCCGAGCGCCGACCCGCACTCGTACGAGAGCAAGCCCGCGGACGCCGCACTGGTCAAGGACGCGAAACTGGTCGTGTTCAACGGCGGCGGCTACGACGACTTCTTCGCCAAGCTGATCACCAGCGACGCCACCAAGAAGGTCGAGGCGTTCCCGCTGCGCGAGCACGACCACGCGGAGCCGTCCACCAGCGCCGCGCCCGACGCCGACGGTCACGACCACAGCGTGAACGAGCACGTCTGGTACGACCTGCACACCGTCCAGGCGGTGGCCGAGGCGGCCGCGAACGAGCTCGGCGCCATCGCGCCGGACAAGAAGTCGACGTTCGAGAAGAACACCGCCGACTTCTCCGCCAAGCTCGAGGAGCTGGAGAAGAAGGTCGCCGGCATCGGCACCGGCAAGAAGGTCGCCTCGACCGAGCCCATCGCGCACTACCTCGTCGAGGAGTCCGGCGCCGAGGACGCCACGCCGGAGGAGTTCAGCAAGGCGATCGAGGAGGAGTCGGACGTGCCGGCCGCCGCGCTCGCGGCGATGAACCAGCTGGTCGAGGGCAAGCAGGTCAACGTCCTGGTCAACAACACGCAGACCGAGAACCAGGTCACGAAGGGCCTCGTCGAGAAGGCCAAGTCCGCGGGCGTCCCGGTCGTCGCCGTCACCGAGACGCTGCCCGAGGGCGTGACCGGCTACCTTGACTGGATGAGCAAGCAGGTGGACGCCCTCTCGCAGGCGCTCAAGGCATGAGCGCGATCTCGCTGCGCGGGGCCCGGCTGTCCTACGGGGACAGGGAGCTGTGGAACGGGCTCGACCTCGAGGTCGAGCCGGGCGAGTTCCTCGCGGTCCTCGGACCCAACGGTTCCGGCAAGACCAGCCTGATGCGCGTGCTGCTCGGACTGCAGCCGCTGTCGGCCGGGTCGGTGTCGGTGGCCGGCGGGAACCGGTCCATCGGGTACGTCCCGCAGCAGCGAGCGCTCGACCAGTCGATGACGTTGCGCGGCCGCGACCTCGTCGGGCTCGGGCTCGACGGCCACCGCTGGGGCCTCGGGCTGCGGTCGCGCCGCGAGCGCCGGATCCGCGTCGACGCCGCCATCGAGTCCGTCGGCGGCACCCGGTACGCGGACTCGCCGATCGGGCTGCTGTCCGGCGGGGAACAGCAGCGGTTGCGGGTCGCCCAGGCACTGGTGGGCGACCCTTCCGTGCTGTTGTGCGACGAGCCGCTGCTGTCGCTGGACCTCGCGAACCAGCGGGTCGTCTCCGAGCTGATCGACAAGCGCCGGCGTGAGGCCGACACCGCCGTGCTGTTCGTGACGCACGAGCTGAACCCCGTGCTGCCGCTGGTCGACCGGGTTCTGTACCTGGTGGGCGGGCGGTTCCGCGTCGGGACACCGGAAGAAGTGATGAACTCCCGGACGTTGTCCGAGCTCTACCGGACGCCGGTCGAGGTCGTGCGGGTCCGGGACCAGATCCTCGTCGTCGGTGCCGGTGCTTGCGAGGAGCAGACGCATCATCTGACCGCTGAGGCGGCGTCGTGACTCTGCTTGATCTGCTCGAGCTCGATTTCGTCCAGACCGCGTTGATCGCGGCTGCTGTTCTCGGGCTTGTGGCTGGAGTGTTGGGGCCTCTTGTCGTCACTCGCAAGATGGCTTTTGCTGTTCATGGGACCAGTGAGCTGGCCTTTACCGGTGGAGCTGCTGCTCTGCTGTTGGGTGTCGGCGTTGGGTATGGGGCTCTGGCCGGGTCTATTTTGGCCGCTGTTCTGCTTGGGGTGTTGTCTCGGCGGGAGAGTGATCGGGACTCTGTCATCGGGGCCATTTTGGCGTTCGGGCTTGGGTTGGGGATTTTGATGCTTGCTCTTTACAAGGGGCGGGCTGCCAACAAGTTCGGGTTGTTGACTGGGCAGATCGTTGGGGTTGACTCTACCGATCTTGCTTTGCTGGTTGTTTCTTCTGTTGCTGTGCTCGGGGTTTTGGTTGTTATTTATCGGCCCTTGTTCTTTGCTTCCGTTGATCCTGATGTTGCTGTTTCACGTGGGGTGCCGGTTCGGGCTCTGTCGATCGTGTTCGCTGTGCTCGTCGGGGTGGCTACTGCGCTTTCTGTGCAGGTGGTCGGGGCTCTGCTGGTGTTGGCGTTGATGATCACGCCTGCTGCTGCGGCCATGCGGGTTACCGCTTCTCCTGTTCGGGCCACTGTTTTGTCCGTGGTTTTTGCCGAGGTTGCGGCTGTTGGGGGGATTTTGTTGTCGTTGCAGCCTGGGTTGCCGGTTTCTGCTCTGGTTACTGCGGTTAGTTTTGTGATTTATTTGGGGTGTCGTGGGGTTGGGGCTGTTCGGGGGCGGGCGGCTTAGTCGGGCGCCTGTTGCGTTTGGCTGGTCCCGTTGCGTGCTTCCACCTGGGGGCGCTGCCCCCAGACCCCCGGCAATCTGATCGGGGGTACCGCGCCCTCGGCGGGTTGATGGCACGCCTGGTGCGTTGGGCGGCTGCCTGTTGCGTAGTTTGGTTACGTTGCGGTGGGGTCCCGTCACGAGCCGCACCAGGAGCGGGCCACACGTGGTGGGGGATGTCAAACGGCCGAAAAGCGTGGCCGTTTGACATCCCCCACCAGCCGCGGCACAACGCGTCAGCACTGCTCGTGACGGGACCACCCCACCTGCCAGGCATGGAAAAAGCCAAGAGCGAAAAGCCAAGACTGCTCGGCTTCGCCTTCGCTTCGGCTCGCCTTCGGCCTCGCGCTGGAGGTACGGCTCGCCTTCGGCCTCGCGCTGGGAGTGCGGCTCGCCTTCGGCTTCGCGAAGTGTCAGACCTCGTCTGTACGTTGGGTCGCGGGGGAGCCGAAATCAAAGGGGACCCCTGCGCAAGCATGCGCGCGTCGCCCTGCCGTGCCGTCGGTGCCCGGTTTTGCGCTCAGCGCGCGTCAGTCTCAGGGTCTGCGCCAGTCGCGCGCGTCGGTCTTGCATCCCGCGCCCGGCGCGCGGCCGCATCCTGCGCGGTGCCGCCATCCGGCCCAGCGCGAGGTTAGGGAGCGGTCACATGTCGCCGCTGAGGCGTTGCGAGAGGGTGTTGCGGGTCGGCTTGTGGTTCGACACGGTCGGGATGACGCCTGGCTGCACGACCTGAGT
>NZ_DASVFL010000045.1:0-15089 GCF_036380075.1 Lentzea sp.
CGACTCGACGTTCAACGCCCACAAGCTGCCGGGCCACGACGACATCTGGAACCCGATCGACAACATCATCGCCGGCGTCCGCTACACCTTCTCGCGCTACGGCGGCTTCGAAGGCCACCCAGGCCTCAAGGCAATGGCCCAGGGCGGCGGTTACCAAGGGTATTAGGCCGCACGATCGGGTGAGCTTTGTCCGGAACCCGGCTCTTCTCCGTCTGATGTGTTGTGACGGAAAAGAGCCGGGTTTCGTTTGTCCACACCCACACGGGTAGTCAATGTCCTGAAACACCGTTGTCGTTTCTCCCGCATATGCGGAAGCGCGGGGGTGGCGGCCGGAGACGAAGGGCGGAACGGACCGGGAAGCGGTGGGCGGTGGAGGGGCGAACGAGCCGGCTCGGACGAGGGTGGACGGGCGAGAGGGGCGAGTGACGGGCGTGCCGGGTGACGGACGGGCGCACGCGCGCGGGATTGTTGCGGGAGAAATCGGCTTCGAACCGCGGCTCCGGTCCGCGGCACTGGGACCGGACACTGGGATGGGGTGCTGGGACCGGGCACCGGGATGGGGTGCTGGGACCGGGCGCTGGGACCGGGCGCTAAGGCTGGTGTGAGCGGGTTGGCAGGAGGCGGCCCGGAAGGGAGGCCTCGGCCGGGCGGTGGGGAGTTAGCCTGGCGGCATGCTGACCGTGGCTGCCCGCGCTGACGTCCCGCCCTTCCACGTCATGGACGTGCTGTCCGCCGCCGCGCGACGGCAGCGGACGCACGGGGACGTGATCTCGCTGGCTGCCGGGCAGCCGTCCAGCCCTGCACCGCGGCCCGTGCGGGAGGCGGCGGCCAAGGCGCTGGGCGAGCAGGCGTTGGGGTACACCGAGCAGTTGGGGATTCTCGAGCTGCGCGAGGCGATCGCGGGGCATTACGCGCGGCAGTACGGGCTTGAGGTCGGCGCGGATGACGTCGTGGTGACGACCGGGTCGTCCGGGGCGTTCACGTTGGCGTTCCTCGCGGCGTTCGACGCCGGGGATCGGGTGGCGTTGGCCCGGCCGGGGTATCCGGCTTACCGGAACATCCTGAAGGCGTTGGGGTGTGAGGTCGTCGAGTTGCCGTGCGGGCCCGAGACGCGGTTCCAGCCGACTGTGGAGATGCTCGACCCCGGGCTCAAGGGGTTGATCGTGGCCAGTCCGGCCAACCCCACGGGGACGGTCGCGCACGTCGAGCCGATTGCTCGGTGGTGCGAGGACAACGGGGTTCAGCTCATCAGCGACGAGATCTACCACGGGATCAGCTACGGCGAGCCGTTGAAGTGCGCCTGGGAGACGTCGCGGGAGGCGATCGTCGTCAACTCGTTCTCCAAGGCGTTCGCCATGACCGGGTGGCGGCTGGGGTGGATGTTGCTGCCGGAGCGGCTGCGCAGGGCCGTGGACTGCCTGACGGGCAACTTCACGTTGTGCCCGCCGGCGTTGGCGCAGTACGCGGCGGTCGAGGCGTTCCACGCGGACTCGTACGCGGAGGCGGCCGCTGACCTCCAGCGGTACCAGGTCAACCGGGACCTGCTGATCAGCGGGCTCACGGACCTCGGGATCGGCGAGCTGGCGCCGGCGGACGGGGCGTTCTACATCTACGCGGACGTGCGGCATCTCACGGACGACTCGATGGGGTTCTGCCGCAAGCTCCTCGACGACACGGGCGTGGCGATCGTGCCCGGCATCGACTTCGACCCCGTCGACGGGCACCACTTCGTGCGCCTGTCGTTCGCCGGATCCACTCAGGACATCGAGGAAGCGCTGCGACGGCTCAAGGCCTGGCTGTAGGGACCCGCAAAAAAGACCCGCCACAAACGACCCGCAACAAAACGACGACGCCGGACGTTCACACTGAGGAGAGGGAGGGTGACATGTGGGCGATCATCGGGTGGCTGGTGGCGATCTGGATCGTGCTGGCCGTTGTCGGCGCGGTGGTGAAAGGCCTTTTCTGGCTCACCGTGATCGGCGTGCTACTCCTCGTGGGAACCGCGGCGTACGGCGCGGTCAAATCCAGGCGGTAGCCCTGGATTAATTCCGCGGCACCGCTCACCATGAGTCGGTGTTGCTGGCCAGCGAGGCGCGCCTCGAACGGTGGGAACGAAAGGTCGAGTGGCCGTTGACGGCACTCGCCGTGCTGTTCCTCGCCGCCTACGCGTGGCAGGTGCTGGACGACCACGCGGCGTTGCACCTGCCGCTGGAGATCGTGTTGTGGCTGGTCTGGGGCGTGTTCGCGGCGGACTACGTCATCCGGTTCGTGTTCGCGGTGAACAAGTTCCGGTTCCTCAGGACGCACCTCTTCGAACTCGCCGCCGTCGTCCTGCCGATGGTGAGGCAGCTGCGGGTGCTGCGGCTGATCACCGTCATCACGTTGCTCAACAAGAAGTTCCAGCACAAGATCAGGCAACGCGTCAGCATTTACGTCGCGGGCGTCACGTTGATCGTCGGCTTTTGCGCGAGCCTCGCCGTTCTCGACGCGGAAAGGCACGCGGAGAACGCGAGCATCACCACGTTCGGCGACGCGTTGTGGTGGACCATGACCACCATGTCGACGGTCGGCTACGGCGACCGCTACCCCGTCACGGCCGAGGGGCGGTTCGTCGCCGCGTTGCTCATGATCGGCGGCATCGCGTTGCTCGGTGTCATCACCGGCACGATCGCCAGCTGGCTCGTGGAGAAGCTGCGCGGTGTCGAGGAAGCGGAGCTCGAGACCGCGCAGGAACTCCGCAACCTACGGGCCGAGATCGCCGAGCTCCGCACGCAGCTCGGTGCGCGCGGCGAGGGCTGACGTCCACAGGCGGGCGTCCCAGCCGGCCGCCAGCGCTCCGTCCACGTTGGACTGGCGGTCGTCGTAGAAGACCAGGTCCGCCGGCGAGGCGCCCAGGGCCGACTCCACCTGCCGCCAGATCTCCGCGTCCGGCTTCGCGCAGCCGAGGTCTCCCGAGAAGACCAGGTGCCGGAAGTGCCGGGCCCACGGCATCTTCTCGGCCATCCGCGCGAACGTCGACGGCGCGTTCGACAGCAACGCCAGCGGCACGTCGAGGGCGGCCAGGTCCTCGATCAGCGCCACGGTCTCCACCACCGGGTCGTCGAGCCAGCCCGCGTTGTCCATCGCGGTCAGCTCGAAGACCAGGGCCTCGTCCAGGGTCAGGCCGAGAGCCGCGGCGATCCGCCCCCAGTACTCGGCGTCCGAACCGCCGCGGTCGTAGGCGTCGCGGTCCCAGTAGGCGGTCTCGAAGACCTCCATCGTCACCCCGAGCTTCGCCGCCATCGCGGGCCGCGCGGGGTTGCGCTGGCTGATCACCTCGCCGAAGTCGAACACGATCCAGCGCATCTCAGACGTCCTCTCGTAGGCGGCGCAGCACCTCGGCGACGTCGGACGAGCCCACGTCGCCGTGCGTCACGAACCGCACCTTGCCGGACATCGGACTGGCGGCTACCCCGACCTCGCGCAAGGACAACAGCGTCTTCTCCAGGTCCGGCACGGTCGCCAGGACGATGTTGGTGGCGGGTTCGGCCACCTCCCAGCCCAGCGCCCGCAACCCGGAGGCCAATTCATAGGCATTCGAATGATCGTCGGCCAATCGGGTGATCCGGTCGAGCGCCACTAGACCCGCCGCGGCGAGCACCCCGCCCTGCCGCACCCCGCCGCCCAGCATCTTGCGCACGCGACGTGCTTCGGTCACGAACGACGCGGACCCGGCCACCACCGAGCCGACCGGCGCTCCGAGTCCCTTCGACAGGCACACCTGCACGGTGTCGACTCCCGCGGCCAGCTCGGCGGGGGACACCCCGAGCGCCACCGACGCGTTCCACAGCCGGGCGCCATCGAGGTGCACGGCCAGGCCGGCGGACCGGGCGGCGGCGACCAGCTCCAGGTGGTCGTCGACCGACGTGACGGTGCCGCCGGACGAGTTGTGCGTGTTCTCCAGCGACAGCAACGTCGTCCGCAGCCCGTAGTACGGGGACTCGCCACCCGCGGCGGCGATCACGGCCGACGGCGACACGACGGGCAGCGCGTGCGGCATGCCACCCGCCAGCCACGCGGCGGTCCCCAGCTCGGCGTCCAGCACGTGCGCGCCCAACGGCGCGAGGAACCGGTCGCCCCGCGAGAGGTGCAGGTACAACGCGATGAGGTTGCCCATCGACCCCGAGGGCACCCACAGCGCGGCCTCGACGCCCAGCAGCCCGGCGACGCGTTCCTCCAGGGCCGCCATCGTCGGGTCGTGGTCCAGGACGTCGTCGCCGACCTCGGCCGACGCCATGGCGCGGCGCATCTCCTCGTCGGGGCGGGTGACGGTGTCCGAGCGCAGGTCAATGGGGGTCACGAGCCCGATCACATCACATCCGGCGAACGACCGAGGGGGTGATGTAGCTCTCCCCGCCGGTTCGTGCAACCGTTGGTGCCTCAGTTTCCGTCCTGGCAGTGCAACCGAGGAACGAGCGGAGAGCAGTCCGCGTGGATCAGCGCGACGAGCAGGAGTTCGCGGAGTACTTCGTGGCTCGCCGTGAGGCCGTGCGCCGAACGGCATACCTGCTGTGCGGCGACTGGCACCGCGCCGACGACTTCGCCCAGACGGCGTTCGTGGCACTGCACAGGAGGTGGCGCAAGATCCGGGACAAGCAGGCTCTCGACGCCTACGTCCGGCGCAGCGTCGTGCGCGCGGTGATCGACGAGTCGCGTCGCCCGTGGCGGCGCGAGAAGTTCACCGACGAGCTGCCGGAGTCACCGACGACGGACAACGAGATCGGCGACGCCGTGGCCACGCGCGAGGCGTTGATGAAGGGCCTGCGCAGAGTCCCGCCCCGGCAACGGGCCGTGCTCGTGCTGAGGTTCCTCGAGGGCCTCGACGTGACGGCCACGGCCGAGGTGCTGAAGTGCTCGGAAGGAACCGTGAAGAGTCAGACCGCGCGCGGGCTGGCGGCGCTCAGGGAAGCACTGGGCGACGCCGTCGACGACCTGCGACCGGCGTCGTGACCGGCGGGAACGGGAGGAGGACGTAGATGGACGAGCAGAAGCTCGCGGACCTGTTCCGCGACGCCGCGCACGACGCCCCACCGGCGTCCTTCGACGCGGGCGACGTCCGCACGGCCTCGCGCCGCGCCACGCTGCGCCGCCGCAACTCGATCGCCGCCGGCACCACTCTCGTCGTCGTGCTGGGTTTCGGCGGCGTCCTCGCGGCGAACTCCTGGTACGGCCAGGACGGCGGCAGCAGCTCGAACGCCGCGGCCCCTGTGCAGCAGCAGAGCGAGACGGCACAATCGCCGATGACCCTGATGGAGGCACAGCCTCCGCCGAACAACGACTTCCCTGGCGACGCCTCGTCCACGCAGGGGGACGTGTCGCCGCCCGGGAGCACCGGTTCCTCGACCGGTGCACGCGCAGTGCAGGGCTGCGCGGCGGTGGACCGGGAGCTCGCAGACGCCCTCGCCGGCGAGCTTTCGGTCTCACCCACCCTCGCGCGACCGCCCTCGGTCAGCTGCTCGGCCGCCTCGCGCGCGGCCGCGTTCACGATCGACGGCCTCACGATCACCGCGATCGTCACGCCGGACGAGCTCCAGCCGCCCGCCGGCGCCGCGAAGACCAGGACCGCGCAGGGCCAGGACCTCTACGTGTTCACCCAGGGCGACGGCGAGCTGAAGGGCCAGGCCGGGCGGGTCGCGGGCGCACTGGCCCCGAAGTTCTGACCGGACGCCCAGTACCCTGGCTCGACTATGACGGCAGCAACCCCGAAGGGTGAGCGCAGGCGGCAGGCGCTCGTCGAGGCCGCGGCCGCACTGCTCGTGGAGGGCGGGTTCGACGCGGTCCGGCACCGCGCGGTCGCCGAACGCGCAGGTCTGCCGCTCGCGTCGACCACGTACTACTTCGACTCGCTCGACGAGCTCGTCACCGCCGCGGTCGAGCTCCACGGCCGCGGCGAGCTGGAGAGCTGCCGGCACCGCCTCGCCACCACGTCGTCGGAACAGCTGGCCGACGACGCCGTGCTGATCGAGTTCATCCTCGACCTGCTGGTCGGCGAGGCCGTCACGGACACCGAGACCATGCTGCTGCGCTACGAACGCCTCGTCGCCACCGGCCGCCGCCCCTACCTGCGGCCGCTGATGCGGGTGATGTCGAAGGAGCTGCACGAGCTGATCGCCGAGATCTTCGCCCGCTCCGGCCGGGACATCTCGCGCGACCGCGTCGAGGAGCTGATCGCGCTCGTCGACGGGTCGGTGGTCAACTCGTTCATCGAGCTGAAGTCGGACCCGAGGGGCGTCGCGGCGAGGATGCTCCGGTCGGCCCTGTCGCGTCACGGGTGATGCAACCCCGCGTTCCCCTGATGCGTTCCCCTGGGTGAGGACGCGAGAGGGGATCGCATGCGCAAGGCCGATGAGCAGGGCTTTCGCGAGTTCGCGGCAGCCAATGCCGCGTCTTTGCGACGCACTGCCTATCTGTTCTGTGGCGACTGGCACACGGCTGAGGACCTGATGCAGTCGAGCCTCATGAAGATGTACATGGCCTGGAAGCGCATCAAGGACCTCGACAACCTCATCGCGTACGCCCGCAAGGTGCTGCTGCGCACGTGGCTGGACGAGAAGCGCAGGCCGTGGCGCAGGGCGGAGCAGCGCGACGGGGAGCTGCCCGACGCCGCCGACGCCACCGTCGACCCGGACACCACCAGCGCGAAGCTGTGGGCACGTGAGCTCGTGCACACCGCGCTGCTGCAGGTGCCTCCGAGGCAACGGGCGGTGCTCGTGCTGCGTTATTTCGAAGACCTGCCGGTCGCCGAGGTGGCGGTGGCCATGGGGTGCACCGAGGGAACGGTGAAAAGCCAGACGGCGCGCGGTCTCGCGACACTGCGCACCATCGTGGAGAAGCTCGACAACAGTTCGGGGAGGGTCGCGTCGTGAGTGAGCAGGAGATCCGCGAGGGAATGCTGCTGGCCGTCTGGGACGAGCCGCCCCTCGACTTCGACCCCGACCAGCTGATCAGGCGGGTCGAGCAGAAAAAAAGTCGTCGACGAGCGCTGGTCGCTGTGGGAGTGGCTACGGCGGTGATCGCCGTGGCGTCGTTCTCGCTGCCCGGTCTGCTGCCGCGCGAGGACGGGCAGCTCGCCTCCGAGGTCCAGACGACCCAGTCGTCCGCCGCGCCGAGCGAGCCGGCCGAGAAGCGGGCCCGGCGCATCGGCGACGCGCTCGCCGCCAAGCTCGACCAGACGATGCCGAACCTCCGCGACGTCTACGGCGACCTCCGCGTCGGTCGCTACCCCTCCTACGGCACCTACACGTCGGTTCCGCCCACGAGCGCCGCCAAGCGGCCCGGCGAGCCGGAGTTCTCCGGCTACCTCCAGCTGACCGACGACATCGGGCCCACGGCGTTGCGCGTCCAGGCCGGCGAGCTCGGGTTCTCGACGAACAGCTTCTGCTCCACCGCGACCCTGTGCCGCGAGTTCCCGCAGACCGACGGCACGGTCGTCCACGAGGCCGAGTTCAACGAAGGCGGGACCGAGGTCGCGCGGGCGGAGGTCGCGCGGGTGTTCCGCAGCGGGTTCGTCGTGCGCCTCTCCAGCCACAACTACAACCCGGTGACCCAGGCCGGTCTGCGGCAGACCGTGCCGTTGCGCGTGGGGGTGCTCACAACGCTGGTCACCGACCCCGCGGTCCCCTGGCAGTGACGTCGGCGTGCACTAGCCTGGCGGCGTGAGCAAGCCGCGCATCGCCAACGTCCTCGCAGGTCGCTACGCCTCCACGTCCCTCGCGACGCTCTGGTCGGCCGAGCACAAGATCGTGCTGGAGCGCCAGCTCTGGCTCGCGGTGCTGCGCGCCCAGGCCGCCGCCGGCATCGACGTGCCGGAGACCGCGGTCGCCGACTACGAGCGCGTCCTGGAGCAGGTCGACCTGGAGTCGATCGCCGCCCGCGAACGCGTGACGCGGCACGACGTGAAGGCGCGCATCGAGGAGTTCAACGCGCTCGCGGGCCACGAGCAGGTCCACAAGGGAATGACCTCGCGCGACCTGACCGAGAACGTCGAACAGCTCCAGGTGCTGCGGTCCCTGGAACTCATCCGGTCCAAGGTCGCCGCCGTGCTGGGCCGCCTCGCGCGCCTCGCCGCCGAGCACTCCGACCTCGTCATGGCCGGCCGGTCGCACAACGTCGCCGCGCAGGCCACGACGCTGGGCAAGCGCTTCGCGACCGGCGCCGACGAGCTGCTGGTCGCGTTCTCCCGCCTCGACGAGCTGATCGCCCGCTACCCGCTGCGCGGCATCAAGGGCCCGGTCGGCACCGCCCAGGACATGCTCGACCTGCTCGGCACTCCTGAGAAGCTGCGGGAGCTGGAGGAGACCGTCGCCGGCCACCTCGGGTTCGAACGCGTGCTCACGAGCGTCGGCCAGGTGTACCCGCGGTCGCTCGACTTCGACGTCGTCTCGACGCTCGTGCAGCTCGCGGCCGCGCCGTCGTCGGTCGCGAAGACCATCCGGCTGATGGCGGGCCACGAGCTCGTGACCGAGGGCTTCAAGCCCGGCCAGGTCGGCTCCAGTGCCATGCCGCACAAGATGAACACCCGCTCGTGCGAGCGCGTCAACGGCTTCGCGGTGATCCTGCGCGGCTACCTGTCGATGGTCGGCGAGCTCGCCGGCGACCAGTGGAACGAGGGCGACGTGTCGTGCTCGGTCGTCCGCCGGGTTGCGCTGCCCGACGCGTTCTTCGCGTTCGACGGCCTGCTGGAGACGTTCCTGACGGTGCTGGACGAGTTCGGCGCGTACCCGGCCGTGGTCGCCCGCGAGCTCGACCGCTACCTGCCGTTCCTGGGCACGACGAAGGTGCTGATGGCGGCCGTGCGCGCCGGTGTCGGCCGGGAGACCGCGCACGAGGCCATCAAGGAGAACGCGGTGGCCGTCGCGCTCGCGATGCGCGAGCAGGGCCTCGCGGAGAACGACCTGCTGGACCGCCTGGCCGCCGACTCCCGGCTGCCGCTCGACCGCGCCGCGCTCGACGCGCTGCTGGCCGACCGCCTGTCGTTCACCGGCGTGGCGTCGGCGCAGGTCGCGGCCGTGGTGGAACAGGTCGCCGCGGTCGTCGACAAGTACCCGGCCTACGAGCCGGAGCCCATCCTGTGATCGTGTCCGGCCTGCACGTCTACCCGGTCAAGGGGTGCGCCGGGTTCTCCGTCGCGTCCTCGCCCGTCGACCTCACGGGGCTGCGGGACGACCGGATGCTGATGCTGGTCGACGACGAGGGCGTGTTCCTGTCGCAGCGCAAGGTGCCGGCGATGGCCGCGCTGCGACCGTCCCTCGTGGACTCCGCGCTGGTGATCGGCGGGGAGTCGTTCCCCGTCGTCCTTGAGGGACAACGGGTCCCGGTCGTCCTGCACAAGTGGCAGGGCACCGGGATCGACCAGGGCGACGCGGCCGCGGCGTACTTCTCCGACGCGCTCGGCAGGTCCGTCCGGCTCGTGCGGACGCCGCCGGACCTGCACCGCGAGTCCGCCGGCCGCACCACCGGCCTGGTCGGGTACGCGGACGCGCACGCGTTGCTGCTGGTCTCGCTGTCCTCTTTGGACGGACTGAACGAACGCATCCTGGAACGCGGCGGGAACCCGGTGCCGATGAACCGGTTCCGCCCCAACGTGGTCGTGTTCGGCTGGCCCGAACCGCACACCGAGGACCGGGTGCGGCGCGCGACGATCGGTGACGTGGAACTGGGCTACGCCAAGGACTGCGTGCGCTGCGCGGTGCCGATGGTGGACCAGGAGACCGGGCTGCGGGACGGCCCGGAGCCGACCAGGACGCTCGCGACCTACCGGCGCGACCCGGACGGCGGCGTGACCTTCGGGATGAAGGCGGCCGTCGTCGGCACCGGCACGATCGCGGTCGGCGACGAGATCGACGTGCTGGAGTGGGCCGAACCCGGTGCGGGCTAGGCCTTCTGCCAGCGCAGGCGGTCGCCGCGCTGCGGGTCCTTGCGGCAGACCAGCGGTTCGTTGAGCAGTCCGATGCCGCGCGCACCCTCGGGATCGCACGTCGCGCCCTCGTTGACGAGCAGACCCCGTTGCGGCGACTCGGTCGTCGTCGGCGGCTGCTGCACGGGCGGTGCGCTCTGGACCGGCGGCGGCTTCGGCTGCGTGGTCCGCGTGGTGGTCGTCGTCGTGGTCGAGGTGGTCGTCTGGACCGTGATCTCGGCGAGGTCCGGCGTCGGCACGATGCTGACCGACTGGGTGCCGGTCGTGCTCGGCGCCCCCGGAGGAGGTGTGGAGGACACGGGGCTCGAGTCGAAGCTCCACCCGACGACACCCAGCACGACGAGCAGTCCCGCGCTGATCAGCACCGGGATCCACAGCGACTTTCGGGTGAACACGGGTGCACTGTAGGTGTCTTTGTCCCAGGTTTGTAGTAGTGCGGGGTGTGGATCGGGGACCGGTGCATCGGCACGTAGGCTGACCTGCGTGCCCACGCTCGCTGATTACCAGCACGTCGCCCGCGGCAAGGTCCGCGATCTGTACGACGTGGACGACGAGCTGCTGCTGTTCGTCGCGTCCGACCGCATCTCGGCCTACGACCACGTCCTGAGCACGGAGATCCCCGACAAGGGGCGCGTGCTCACCGCGATGAGCGTGTTCTGGTTCGAGCGGCTCACGCCGAACCACCTGGTCTCCGCCGACGACCCGCGCATCCCCGCCGAGGTCCGCGGCCGGGCGCTGCTGGTGCGCAAGCTGCGGATGGTCGACGTCGAGTGCGTGGCGCGCGGGTACCTGACGGGCTCCGGCATGGCCGACTACACGGCGACCGGCGCGGTGTGCGGGATCGAGCTGCCGGCCGGGCTCGTCGAGGCGTCCGAGCTGGACCCGCCGATCTTCACGCCCGCGTCGAAGGCCGAGATCGGCGCGCACGACGAGAACGTGTCGTTCGACGTCATCGCCGAGAAGCACGGCGTGGAGCTGGCGTCGAAGCTGCGCGACCGCACGATCGAGCTGTACAGCGAGGCGCGCGCGTACGCGTTGACGCGCGGCCTGATCCTGGCGGACACGAAGTTCGAGTTCGGGCTCTCGAAGGACGGCGAGCTGGTCCTCGCGGACGAGGTCTTCACGCCGGACTCGTCGCGCTACTGGCCGGCCGAGGGCTACGAGCCCGGTCGCGTGCAGCCGTCGTTCGACAAGCAGTACGTGCGCGACTGGCTGACCTCGGCCGCGTCCGGCTGGGACCGCAGGAGCGACACCCCGCCGCCCCCGCTGCCCGCGGACGTCGTCGAGGCCACCCGCGCGCGGTACGTCGAGGCGTACGAGAAGCTCACGGGCCGGGCTTTCGCTGACTGGCTCGCCTGAGTTGGCTCTGCTGTCACGCGGATGTCACCACGGCGTGGCGCACTCGATGCGTGCACTCACAGCTCGTGGTCTCACTGTCCGGCATCGGTCCGCAGACACTCGACCGATGCGCTGATCTCGCCGCGGCCCTGGGCCCGCGGCAGGTGCCGTTGTCGCTGCTCGTGATCCCCCGCGAGCTCGGCAGGGCGCAGGACTGGGTGCGGCACCGCGCCGCTCTCGGTGACGCCGTGGTGCTGCACGGCCTCGGCCGGCGGCGGCTGCCCGCCTACGAAGCCGGCCTGCTGCTGACGGGCGCGCGCGTGCAGATGGAAGCCCTCGGGCTCACCGCCGACACGTTCGCGCCACGGCGTTGCGTGGCGTCGCCCGGCACGTTGCTCGCGCTGGCCAAGCACAAGTTCCACCGCTGCGCGGACTCACTGGCCGTGCGCGAGGTCGGCAGCGGCCTGGCCACGCTGGGACGGCTGCACGCGCTGACCGAACGCGACAGCTTCGGCGAGCTGCGGTCGCTGGCCCTGGTCTACGCGACGGCGCGGTCCGCCCGCCGCGGCGGCCTGACCAGGATCACCGTGGACGCGCGCGACCTGCACCGGCCCGGCGCGCGGCAGGCCGTGCTCGACGCCGTGGACATCGCGCTCGCCCACGCCGCCGAGCCGACCACCTACGTCAGACTGCCGACTCCTCGCCAGGCGTCAGCTGCCTGATCTCGGTGCCCTCCGGCTTGAGCATCTCGAAGAACCGGGTCGCCATGCCGACGTTCGCGAGCGTCTTCTCGTGGATCGGCACGGCGACCCGCGGCTTGACGGCGCGCAGGAAGTCGACGGCCTCGCCGATGCGCAGCCACGGCGCGCCGGAGGGCACGCCGAGCACGTCGACGTCCTCGTCCGGCACGAACAGCGAGTCGCCGGGGTGGTAGAACGCGCCGTCGCCGATCACGTACCCGGTGTTCGGGACGACCGGGATGTCCGCGTGGATCAGCGCGTGCTGCCCGCCGACGGCCTTGACCTCCAGCTCGCCGACCTTCAGCACGTCACCAGGCCGGGCGATGGTCGCGTTCTCGACGTCGGGCGCCGTGCCCTCGTCGACGACCAGCTGGGCCCGCGGGTTTGCCTCGAGCAGCGCGGGCAGCCGTTCGGAGTCGATGTGGTCGAAGTGCTGGTGGGTGACCAGCACGGCGTCCAGGTCGGTGAGGTCCTCGAACCCCGCCGAGAACGTGCCGGGGTCGATCAGGATCCGCGTCGACCCCGACTCCAGAAGCACGCAGGCATGACCGAAATGGACAAGTTGCACAGAATCCTCCAATACCGACGTTCGGCGGGCTGACACGGTCAGGTGACGTCGGAAGTATCAAAGGGCATGAGGAAAACCCTGCAACTCCTCACGGCACTGGCACTCGCCCTGCCGATGACGACCTTCATCCCTGCTACCACCACCTCTACACCTGCGCAGGCCTCGTCGCCGCAGTCGCAGGAAATCGGAACCGAGGAATCCGTCTCGGTCCGCGTGGGTGGCGCCACCCGTTCGACCACCGTCGAACGACCCGGATCCGGATATGTGAAGCTGCATTTCACCGACCTGCGGATTCTGCCGGGTGACGTGCTCACGGTGTCGAACCCTGACGGCACCGAGAAGTACACCTACACCCGCGACCTGCGTTCGTCCCTGACGGCGACCGTGGACGCCACCGGCTTCTGGGCCATGTCGGTCACCGGCTCGACCGCGGTGGTCTCGGTGACGAACCCGTTGTCGCGCGTCCGGATCGACAAGCTGACGCGCGGCTACACCGAGGCCGAGATGTCGGCGCAGCCGTCGGTGAAGAGCATCTGCGGCACGAACGACTACAAGGACGCGGTCTGCTACCAGTCGAGCAACCCGACCGAGTTCGGCAAGACCGCGTCCGTCGCGAAGCTGCTGCGCAACGGCAGCTCGCTGTGCACGGCGTGGCGCGTCGGCCCGAACAACCGCATGCTGACCAACAACCACTGCTTCACCAGCGTCAGCGGCATCGAGGTGTGGTTCAACTACCAGTGCCCGACCTGCGGCGGCACCGCCACGGCCACCGTCACGAAGGTGCTCGCGGCCCAGGTCCTGAAGACCGACGCACCGCTCGACTACACGCTCTTCACCGTGAACAACTTCGCGGCCATCAGCTCGTTCGGTTACCTCGAACTGGACGCGCGCGTTCCGGCCGTGGGTGAGGAGATGTACGTCATCGGCCACCCGGCCGGGAAGCTGAAGAAGCTGTCGTTGCGCGACACCCAGAACGGCAGCGGCTACTGCATCGTGCGAGCCGTGCGCGTCAACGGCAACGTCTCGCAGTCCGACATCAGCTACATGTGCGACACCGAAGGTGGCTCGTCCGGTTCGCCGGTGCTGTCGAGGCGCACGCACAAGGTGATCGGGCTCCACCACTTCGGCGGCTGCCCGAACCAGGGCGTGCGCATCGACCTGGTCGCCGCGCAGATCAGCTCGCTGCTGTAAGGATCTCCTGCTCCTCCTGCTCGGTGAGTCCCGCCTTGCGGGGCCGGTCCAGCCCGAGGCCGCGCTCGTACTCCAGCGAGTCGAGCGCGGTCTCGGCCAGCGGCCGCGGCTTGAGCCCGTTGGCCAGCGCCGGGCTCACGTCCCGCCCGACCATCCCGGCCCACGCCCTGGGGAGCCACAACGGCAACGACCGCGGCCCCGCCCACGGGTTGATCTCCAGCTGCTTCAGGACGTCCTCGCTGACCGGCACCAGCTGCGTTCCTGCCGGCGCCGTGGCCCCCGCGATCTCGCCGATGGCCATCTGGAACGGCATGACCGGCCCGGTCGAGTCGAACGTGCCCGTGACGCGCTCCTCGGCGGCGAACACGATCCACCGCGCCAGGTCGCGCACGTCGATGTGCTGGAACCCCAGTTCGGGGCTGTCCGGCACGACCACCCGCCCGCCCTTGCTGAGCCGGGCTGGCCAGTACCCGAACCGGTCGCTGGGGTCGCCGGGCCCGGTGATGAGGCCCGCACGGACGACGAACTCCTTGCCCCCCACGGCTTCTCGGACCGCGTTCTCGCTGGCCACCTTGACGCTGCCGTACCGCTCGGCCGTGAACTCCGCGTCCGGGTCGTCCTCCAGCGCGGGGTGGAGCTCGTCGGTCGCGTGGTCCGCGTAGACGGAGATGCTGGACACGAACGTCCAGTGCGGCGTCGTCTCCCCGAACGCCCGCAGCGCGTCCCGGACCCAGGTGACCGAGTACTTGGACACGTCGACCACCGCGTCGAACTGCTCGTCCGCGAGCTGGTCGAGGGCGCCGGGCTGGTCGCGGTCGATCTGGACCAGCCGCGCGCCCTCGGGGACTCCGCCCGAGGTGCCGCGCGCGCCGCAGATCACTTCGTGGCCACGGCGGACGGCCTCCGCCGTGACGGCTTTGCTGAGGAACACGGTTCCGCCGAGCACCAGGATCTTCATGGGTCCCAGCATCCGTCCGATCGGGGTGGGGTGCCACCGCGATCCGCTGACGGCGGAATAGCTCGTTCTGATGGATCCGGACTGCCGCCCCCGCCGGGGCCGGTACCCGAGCGGGCCTGGTCCGGTGCGGTGCCGCAGGCCCTCCGCGTCGCCTTCACCGTCGGGTGAAGATGTGCCCCCGCACACCTGTCGAGTTGATGAACACCCAGGTCAGGTAGGCTCTCCGGGTACCGCCAGCCCCCTCAAACCCGGGAGCAGTCTGTCGTGGCCCGAGTCGTCGTCGACGTCATGCCGAAGCCCGAAATTCTCGACCCGCAAGGCCAGGCGGTGGCGAACGCG
>NZ_DASVFL010000046.1:0-13809 GCF_036380075.1 Lentzea sp.
GTGGAAGGGGTTCGGGCCCGTGCCGTGGGACCACCGGCCCAACCAGGGGTTCCTGCGTGCGCTGGCGGCGCTCGCCCTTGCCGCTCGGGAGATCGGGGAGGACGAGGAGTGGGAGCGGTGCAGTTCGTTCCTCGGCGAGTCGGACCCGAAGGCTCCTGCCGCGCTCGGGCTTGTGTGATTTGAGCTGATTCGCCTGGGGTGCCGCCCGCGGGTTGATGGCACGCCTGGTGCGTTGGGCGGCTGGCGGTTGCTTAGTTTGGTTGCGTTGCGGTGGGTTCCCGTCGCCAGAGCTTGCGCTCAAAAGCCAAGAGCGTTGCTCGCCTTCGGCTTCGCGGTGGGGGTTTTTACCGCTTTAGTCCTGCGAACTGGCGGCGGAGCATCGTTGCTCCGATCAGCAGGAAGAACAGCAGGATCACCAGCGTGCTCGTCGAGCCGCCCGAGGAGCTCGACAGGGTCACGTCGATGTTGCCCACCAAGGTGATGCCGCAGTCCGCCCGCACCTTGTGGCGGCCCGGTTCGATGTTCGCGAACTTCACCGGGGAGCGGAAGTTGCCGTTGTCGTCTGCTGTCGTCTGGCCGACGTTCTGGCCCAGGGACCTCAGCGTCACGTTCGCGTTCTGGGGGCAGCCGGTGCCCATCGCCGTCAGGTCCTCGCCCGGCTGGATGTTGTCCTTGTCCAGGACCAGGACGCCCTCGTTGGCGGTGGGGATGCCCAGGGCGTCGGTGGTCGAGGAGGGCGGCTGGGACGACGACGGCGTGTCCGTGGTCGTCGTTGTGGTCGGGGGCGTGGTCGTCGTGGTGACGGCCGGGGGGCGGGTGGTCACCGGTGGGATGGTGACCGGGGGGTTCGTCACCGGGGGGTTGGTGGTGGGCGGCTTGGTCGTCGTGGTCACCGGGGGTGGTGCGATCACGCGCAGGGCGGTGCCGCCGGTGCCGCACTTCGTGTTCGTCGACCGTGCCTCGATCTTGTGGCTGCCCGGTGCGGTAATCGCGGGGACCGTGGCGCCGACTGATCCGCTGGAGGCGGAGGGGGCCGTTGCGATCTGGGCGCCGTCCAGGGTGAAGATGATGCTCACGGCGCGGCAGGTCACGAAACCGCCCCAGGAGATGGTCACGGGGCCGCCCGCTGTGGCAGGCTGCGGCGCCGCGGTCACCACGGGCGGCTGCTGGGCCGTCGCCGGTGTGGTGCCCAGCACCGTAACACCGGCCACGACGGCCGCGAGTAAGCCTGAAGACCGCATTTCCACTCCCCGGATCGAACTAAGGTGCGCTAGTGAGACGTCGGTTGGCCGGTGCAGGTTTACTGCTGTGCTGCGGAATTATGCTGGCGCCGCCCACGGCCGCCGCGCAGGGTGGTTCCGTGCTGCTCGAGGCCGATGTGGACGGTAGACCGGTTGGAGTAGGCAACCTGGTGCTCAAGCCCACCGACACCGTCAAGGTGTCCATCACGGTCCGCAACGGCACCGACACCGTGCAGCGCGTCAAGACCGTGCGGATCAGCGGCACGGCGCTGGCGTTGACCTTCTTCACCTACGACACAACGGTTCCGTTCGACGTCCCGCCGCGGTCCGTGGAGACGCGGACGTTCCCGCTCGACCCCAACGACCTCGGGTCGCAGGCGACCGGGTTGCTGCCCGTCACCGTCGAGGTCGTCGACGTCCAGCGGGAGACCATCGCGTCCGTGTCGACCACCGGGGACGTCAAGGGGTCGCTGTGGTCGGTGTACGGGGCGTTCGGGCTGGGGGTGCTCGTGCTGACCGCGTTGTCGTGGGCGGGGGCGCTGCTCGCGCTGGCGCGGCGGCGGCTGCCCGCCAACCGGTGGCAGCGGGCCATGCGGTTCCTGCCCGCCGGGATCGGGACCGGGCTCGTCGCGGTGATCTCCCTGTCCGTGCTGCGGCTGGTGGCGCCGTCGCCCGCGGCCGAGATCCCGTTCATCGTCGGTGCGGCCGCGGTGGCGTTCGTCCTCGGTTACGTGACACCGCATCCCGGTGAGCGGCCGTCGTCCTCAGTGGACGCGGACACCGTGAGGATCCCGCGGTGAGCCAGTCGAGCGTGGTCGCCGCGCTGCCGCAGTACGCCGTCGGCGAGCAGATCGGCGAGGGCGGGATGGGCGTCGTCTACGGCGGCGTGCACCGGCAGCTCGGGCGGCCCGTCGCCATCAAGCGGCTGCCGCACGCCGTGGCCGAGGACCCGCGGATGAGCGAGCGGTTCGAGCACGAGGCGCGGCTGCTCGCGCGGCTCGACCACCCGCACATCGTGCCCGTCTACGACTACGTGCGGCAGCAGGGCGAGCACCTGCTGGTGATGGAACGCCTCGACGGCGGCACGGTCTGGTCGCGGTTCGCGGGCGACGGGCTCACCGCGCAGCAGTCGTGCGGGATCGTGCTGGCGGCGCTGTCGGGTCTGCACGCCGCGCACGAGGCGGGCGTGCTGCACCTCGACGTGAAGCCGAAGAACCTGCTCTTCACCTCCAACGGCGTGGTGAAGGTGGCGGACTTCGGCATCTCCCAGGTCGTGTCGGAGGGCGCGACGCTCGTGACGCACGGCGGCGCGGTGCTCGGCACACCCGCCTACATCGCGCCGGAACAGGCGATGGGCAACGCGTTGACGCCCGCCGCCGACGTCTACGCGACCGGGACGATGCTCTACGAGCTGCTGTGCGGCGACCTGCCGTTCGAACGCGGCGGCGGCCCCCTCGCGATGATCCAGAAGCGCGTCTACCAGGACCCGCGGCCGTTGCCGAACGTGCCGGAACCCCTGGCGGGCGTGGTGATGCGCAGCATCGCGCGCGACCCGCTGGCCCGCTACCGCAACGCCGAGACGTTCGCGATCGACCTCGCGGGCGCGGCCGGCCACCTGTTCGGCCCGGACTGGCTGGTGCGCCTGAACGCGCCGGTGCACCTCGCGCCGCAGGTCTCCTCGTCGTCCACGCGCCGGTCGCTGCGGCCGGTCGAGCGGGACACGGTGTCCCTGACGCAGCAACCGATCCGCGCCACGCTCGTCGACCCGGTCCCGGCCGCCCGCCTGAGCGGCAGCAGCACGCTCGTGCCCGCCGCGCAGGTGATCAGGCCGCCGTCGTCGCCGTGGCTGCTGTGGCTGGTGGCGGCGGTGACGCTGCTGGCGATGGTCGTCGTGCCGTTCCTGGGCTCCGGGCGCGGCCTGCCCGAGGTGAGCCTCAACCTGGCCGATCCGGTGCAGGAGCAGGGCAACCAGCTCGTCGTGACGCTCGCCGGGATCGAGCTCGCGAACGTGCCGCGCGGCGACACCGGGTTCGTGCTGCCGGGCGCCACGCGGTGGATCGTCGGCGGCGCGGTGACGGCGTCGGCCGACGGACGGGAGTTCCTGCTCGTGTCGAACCAGACGCCGTGGCTGAGCCTCATGGGCACGGGGTCGGCGTTGCTGCTGCTCTTCGCGCTGGCCTACCTGGAGTCGAACCTGCGGGCGTTGCGGCGCAGGCAGACCGGGGCGGCCGCGGTGGTCGCGGCGGTGCCGCTCGGTCTCGGGCTGGGCCTGGCCGTGTGGCTGCTGGTGTCCGTGCTGCTGAAGCACGAGCCGACGGTGCCGACCGCGCTCACGTGCGGTGTGCTCGGCGCGGCGGCGGCCCTGAGCGCGTCACTGGCCTCCCGGCGCGCCTGACCGGCGGCGTCACTCGCTGACGACGCGCTCCTTCGGGAACGACGCCGACACCAGGAAGCCGCCGTCCTCGGTCGGTCCCGCCGAGAACTCGCCGCCGAGCAACGTGGCGCGCTCGCGCAGGCCGACCAGGCCGTGGCCGCCGCTGGGCAGGGCCGACGACGGGCTCGACGGGGCGGTGTTGCGCACCTCGACCAGCACGTTGTCGTCGTACTGGGCGTCGATGAGCACGGTCGCGCTCGCCCCCACGGCGTGCTTGCGGATGTTGGTCAGCGCCTCCTGCACGGTCCGGTACACCGCGCCGGACACCGGGGACGTGAGGTCCTCGACCGGGCCCTTGAGCTGGATCTTCACCTCGAAGCCCGCGTCGGCGGCCAGGTCGGGCAGCTCGTCGACGCCCGGCTGGTTGTCGTCGGTGGTGCGCAGGACGGACACGAGCTGGCGCAGCTCGTCGAGCGTGCGCGTCGACAACGTGCGGATGGTGCCCGCGACCTGCTTGTGCTCGGCGTCGGCGACGGCCATGCGCAGAGCACCGGCCTGCATGGCGATGAGGCTCACCTGGTGCGAGACGACGTCGTGCATCTCGCGGGCGAGCTTTGCCCGTTCGTCGGCGCGGATGGCGTGCGCGTGGAGCACCTGTTCTCTCTCGCGGGACTCCGCCAGTTCCGTGATGCGGTCAGACAGCTCCTGCCGGGCGTGCACCAGCAGGCCGATCGCGATGGGCAGGCCCGCCACGAGGAAGCCGTAGATCGCCGAGTGGAAGTGGCCGGACGCCGGCCGTTCGATGAGCTCCTGCGGCGGCCAGGCCACGAACCGGCACAGCCACACCAGCGCCGCGGCCAGGCCGGTCTGCCAGCCGCCGACGTAGCGGCGGGCCACCGAGTACAGCGCGATCATCGCGGCGAGCTGCGACCAGCCCACGAAGAAGCCGGGGATGGTCAGCACGAGCGTGACGAACGGGAACCGGCGGCGCAGCACCAGCGCGCCGACCGCGACCCAGTTCAGCCACACCTGGTAGCTCTCGACCGGCGGCATCTCGGTGATCGGGTCGGCCTCGATCCACAGCCCGAACAGCCACACGTCGAGAACGGCGAGGAGGATCAGCGCCAGGTCGGCGAGGACCTGGCGGTAGTCGCCGGCCAACGGCCAGCGCGAGCCGGCCGCGGTTCCCTCCGACCGTCTGGCCGGGAGCAGCGTCGTGGACAGGATCCGACCTCCCCTGTGCGCCTTGCGACCCTCACCGTACTGCGCGTATGCAGCGGTTGGCATTGGCTGCCCCTTCACCCCGACGTGCTCCGTCAGGGGGTAAGACGCCCGCACACGCGAATCGGTACGCCGCTCCTCTCACATATGTGCTACCGCACACGTCCGTGCGGACGCGTGCGGTAGTCACGGCACTACGGGGAGGGTTCTACGGGCAGGTCTTCCAGCTGAACCGGTAGGTCGTGTCGATGGCGCCGTCGGTCGAGTCCATCGAGACGAAGCTGGTCGTCGTGGCCGTGTTGGAGGTGCCGGGGTAGACGCGGAGCTCGGTGTTGATGTTGAAGTTCCGCTTCTCGCCGCAGGGGCTGTAGACGATCGCGGCGATCTCGGTCGTGTCGGTGGCCTGCCAGTCGTCGCTGTGCGGGCCGTTGTAGCGGTGCTGCGCGGAGTCGTTCTGCGACATGCCCTGGAAGTAGTAGTTGGCCTTCTGGATCGCGTAGGCGCCGCGCTCCAGGTGCGCGAACCCGCGGTAGTCGGCCTGGGCGATGCCGTAGGTGAAGCCCTGCGGCACGTTGACTCTCAGGTTGAGCTGGCAGTTCTTCCGGAAGTCCGTCGGCCGCGCGCCGACGCCGACCTGGGCCAGGTAGTCGCTGTAGGTGACGGTGAAGGCCTTGTTGTCCTCGGACACCGCGACGGCGGCTGTGCCGGCGGGGCAGCCGGAGCCGTTGACGGTGACGATGTCGATGGTGATGTGGTCGGGCGGCGGCGTCTCGCTGGGAGCGCCGCCGGGCGGGAAGACGATGGCCGAGGTGAGCAGGACAGCGGCAACCGCGTTGAGCATGGGTGCACCTTTCCGACGCGTCTCGCAGGGTGGGGCGGCGGTGGAAACAGGTGGCGGCGGCCTCGGGAAATCAGCAGCGCTTCCAGGAGAAGTGGTAGAGGGTGCGCACTTCCCCGCGCGTGTAGTCCATCGCGAGGAAGCTGTTCGCATTCGCGTCCGAAGTGCCCTTGTCAACGCGCAGGGAGCTGTTGACGTTCAGATTCTTCTTCTCGCCACAAGGGGCGTAGACGATGTCCGCGAACTCCGTTCGATGACTGATCGACCAGTTGTCGTCGAACGGTCCGGTGAAGTTGTGCTTCCAGGTGTTGGTCTCCGACTGGCCCTGGAAGTAGTAATTCACCGACTGGTACCCGGTGGCGCCGCGCTGAAGGTGCGCATAACCCGCGTAGGTCGCCTCCGCGATGCCGTAGGTGAAGCCCTGCGGGATGTTGATCTGTAGGTTGAGCTGGCAGTTCTTCCGGGACTCCGTCGCGGGGGCGCCTTTGCCGGCCTGGGCGAGGTAGTCGCTGTAGATCACCCAGAACGAGGTGTTGTCCGAGGAGACCACCACCTCCGCGGTGCCCTGCTTGCACCCGGAACCGTTCACCGTCACCACGTCCACCGTCACCCGCTCCGCGGGAACCACCTCGGCGTGCGCGGGTGTGGACGACAATGTGAACAGCACGGCCAGAGCGGCTGCTGCCGTCGCTTTGCGCATGAAGTTGGCCTTTCCTGGTGCCTTTCTCAGCGGGAGCGGCAGCGGTGCCGCGAAGGTTAGCGCAGACCCTCAGAAAAAGGCGTGGTCCGAATGGACCATGTCATCCTGATGGAGCAGCAGGTGGAGAATTCTCGACAATGCCGGGGCACCTGGTGCTGAGAGAACGAATGCTTTCCGGCATACTTGCCCCATGTCGCAAGCTGGGCTGGTGCTCGTGGTCGAGGACGAGGACCCCGTGCGGAGGTACACCGTGAGCCTGCTCGAGGAGCTCGGCTTCGCAGTCCTGCAGGCCAGCGACGGCGTCGAGGCGATCGGGATCCTGCGCGGGCGCAGTGCGGAGATCAGCGCGATGCTGCTCGACCACAGCATGCCCGGCCTGTCCGGCGAAGAGGTGCTGGCCCAGCTGGAACGCGAGGGCCTGACCGTGCCGGTGGTGCTGACCAGCGGGTACGACCGCACGTCGCTCGAACGCCGGTTCGCCGGGCACGAGGTCGCGGGCTACCTGCAGAAGCCGTTCCGCATCGAGGCGCTCGACGAGACGGTCCGCCTCGCCGTGGCCAAGCGCGCTCAGGCCTCCTGAGCCAGCACGTCCCGCACCCGTTCGAGCAGGTCCGTCTCCGCGTACGGCTTGGTGATCAGCACCTCGTCGTCGAGGACCTCGTCGGTCGTGTAGCCGGACATGTAGATCACGGCGGGCGCGACGCCGGTCGAGCGCAGCAGCCTCACCAGCTCGGGCCCGCCCATCTTCGGCATCACGACGTCGGTGAGCACCAGGTCGATCGTGCTGCGGTGCGCGGTCGCCAGCTGCAGCGCCTCCTGGCCGTCGCCCGCCTCGACCACCGCGTAGCCCGCGGTCTCCAGCGAGCGCCGGGTCATGACCCGCACCTGGGCGTCGTCCTCGACGAGCAGCACGGTTCCGGCGCCGCGGTGCGCCACCGGGCGGCGCGTGTACGGCGCCTCGGGCGTGCCGTCGCGTTCGACGGGCACCGGCAGGTAGACGTCGACGGTCGTGCCCAGGCCCGGCGCGCTCACCAGGTCGATCTGGCCGCCCGACTGCTGCACGATGCCGAACACCGTCGACAGGCCCAGACCGGTGCCCTTGCCGACCGGTTTGGTGGTGAAGAACGGCTCGAACACCTGCGCCTGCACGTCCGGCGCCATGCCGGAACCGGTGTCCTGCACGCGCAGCACGACGTAGTCGCCCGGCCGCACGCCGACGATCCGGCCGGTGTCGCCGGCGCCGATCGTGGTGTCCTCGACGGACACGCGCAGGGTGCCGCCGTCGGGCATGGCGTCGCGGGAGTTGACCGCGAGGTTGAACAGGATCTGCTCGACCTGGCCCGCGTCCGCCCACACCCGTGCGACGGACTCCGGCAGGTCCACCTCCAGCTCGATGTGGTCGCCGACGAGCGTGCGCAGCATCGAGTGGACCTTCGTCAGGTTCTCCCGCAGGTCCAGCGACTCCGGGTGCAGGACCTGCTGGCGGGTGAACGCGAGCAGCTGGCGCGTGAGGTTCGCGGCCCGTTCGCCCGCGTGCCGGATGTCCTCGATCGCCGCGCGGCGCGGGTCGTCCGGCAGCGTGCGGCGCAGCAGCATCTCGCTGTTGCCGTTGACGACCGTGAGGATGTTGTTGAAGTCGTGCGCGATGCCGCCGGTCAGCCGGCCGATCGCCTCCATCTTCTGCGCGTGCCGCAGCTGGGCCTCGGTCTCGCCGACGCGTTCCTCGAGGCGGGCGCGCGCGTCCTTCAGCTCCTGCACCAGCCGGATGCTGCGCAGCGCGCTGCTGAGCTGCTGCTGCACGGCCTCGTACATCCAGCCGAGCTCCGGGCCCTCCTCGAACACGACGTACCCGAGGTGGTCCTCGTCGGTGTAGAGCGGGGCCACCAGGGCGCTGAACGGCTCGTCGCGGCGGAACGGGTACGGCGTGAGGTTGATGGCCGGGAACGGGGTGTCCGGAACGGACTTGAGCTCTCCGTTCTCGTAACGGACGAGCGCGCGCGCCATGCCCGGCGTGTCGTACGCCATGACGTGGCAGCCGGGGATGCCGAGGCGGGGGAGTTCGTGCGTGAGGGCCTTGGTCAGCTCGTCGACGTCCCGTGACGCGATGAGCCGTTGGCCTGCCTGGCGGATCGTCTGGTCGTGGCGTTCGTTCGAGAGATAGGTGAACCGTGCGTCCGTGGCGAACGCGTCGCCGACGAGGAGCTGCACGCGCAGCCACAGGTCGTTGATGATCGCCACGTCGTTGATGCGCGTCGTCACGAACCGGTGCAGGTCGAACAGCGGCGGCCACCAGCGCGCCGCCTCGCACCCGGCGCGCGCACTCGCGCGGATGTACTCGGCCAGCAGCCGCAGGAACTCCGCGCCCTCGACCTCGCCGCGTCCCGCCGCCATCAGCTCGACGATCAGCTGCTCGGCCCACCCGTCCGGCAGCGCGTCCGACGACTGCCCGAGCGACTCGCGCAGGTGGTCGGCCACGGTCGCCGCAGTCGCCGACTCGGACAGCGTCAGCCGGCCGTGCGCGGGGGCGTGGTCGCCGAGTCCCGACGGCAGGCACCCGCACGAGCGCCGCACGATCAGCTCGGTGGCCATCGTCTGCAGCCGCGGCACCGGCTCACCCCGCACCAGGGCGAGCGCCAGTCCGGCCGCCCGGAAGCCCATCTCCTGGAACGGCGCCCTGACCGTGGTGAACGCGGGCGTCGCCGCGTCGATGTTGACGTTGCGCAGCATCCACGACACCGGGCTGCCGGTGACGAAGCCGAGGTCGTGCGTCCGGACGTTCGTGTGGTTGTCGTACCCGACCACCGCGATGTCCTCGGGTGTGCGGAAACCCAGTTCCTCCAGCGCGGACACGACACCGCTGGCGTAGTCGTCGTTGGCGGCGGCGATGGCGTCCGGCGGTTCGTCGACGGTCGCGATCAACCGGCGCACGGCATCGGCCGCCGTGCGCGGATCCCAGACGAACGATCCGTGCGTCGTCACGAGAGAGGGGTCGATCGCGATGCCGTGCTTGCGCAACGAGTCCATGTAGCCGCGGAACCGCTCGTGCGCACCAGCATGCGATTGCGGCCCTCGGACGAACGCGATCCGCCGTTTGCCGTGCACCTCGATGAGGTGGTCGATGGCCTGTTCCATGCCGTGGCGGTTGTCCATGACGATGGTCGGCCACTGCCCGAGAGTGGTCTCCACGCTCACCATGGGCATCGGCGCGTAGCGCGACATGTACTCCGGCAGGTCGTCGCCGACGAGCTGCCCCACGCGCGTGGACCAGACGACGAGCGCGTCGATGCGGTTCGTGGAGATGAGGTCGAAGACCGTGTTGGCCCGCCGCTTGTGCGGGTCCGGGTGGTTCATCTCGCTGCCGACGAAGCACACGAGGTCGCAGCCGAAGTGCCGGGCGCCGTCGCTCACGCCACGCCACTGCTCACCCGCGAGCTCGATGAGCGGGCCAGCCGTGATCATCCCGATGGTGGGACGTCGCCTCGCACTGCCGTTCGCCACAAAACCCCCGCTGCTCCACGCGTTTCGGGATGATACGCGGTGTCGGGGGGAATGCGGCCGCGCGAGCCGGGGGTCGGTGGACGCCGTGCCCGCGAAACCGGTGCGCGGCGGGCCCCGTCACCTGATCGCCCGTGTTCGGCAAGCGCTTTCCGCTACCGAACGTGCTGGGCGCAGTGACGATTCGCCCAAGTCCACCAATCGAAGCCGGTGTGCGTTGGGCGGGTCGAGCGACTCGGCTGGACACAAACGTCCGGGGGCTGGAACTCTCGGACGCATCACGAGGTGGTGACGAATGCGCGCAACCCGACGCCGTTTCGACCTGTCCGCCGTGTCCGAGTTGCTGCTCGCCGTGCCGACGGTGCTGAGCAGCCTGCTGATCGTGGCGCTGCTGGGCAAGCCCGTCACGCCGCAGTCGCCGTGGGTGTTCCCCGTGCTGTGGCTGGTGTCCGGCGTCGTGGTGTTCCTGCCGGTCACGGACGGGGTGCTGGCGTCGCTGGTGCACCGGTTGCGCCGGCCCACGCGAGCGGAGAGCCGGGTTCTGGTGCCGCTGCTCGAAGCCGTGTGCGACGCGGCCGCGCTCGATCCGCGGCGCTACCGGCTGCTGATCCAGAACTCCCGTGAGATCAACGCGATGGCTGTCGGCGGGCGCGTCGTCGGGGTGTCCACGGCGGCGCTCGCGCTGCCACCCCGCCAGCTCGAGGCGGTGCTGGCGCACGAGGTCGGGCACCACCTCGCCGGGCACACCAGGGTGTCGTTGCTGCGGTGGTGGTACGAGCTGCCGGCCCGGCTCGCGGTGTCGCTCGTGTTCCTAGCGGGCTGGGGTGTGCTCGCCGCCGGAGCGGCGGTGAAGACCCGGTTCGCGATGGTGGTGTCGCTGCTCCTGGTGGCCGCGCTGGCCGTCGTGGCGGTCGCCGCCAGTCCGTGGGTGCTGCTGGTGCCGGTGGTCGCGCCGCTGCTCGCGCTGACGAGCAGGCGCGCGGAGCTGCACGCCGACCGGGTCGCGGCCGAGCTGGGCTACGGGCCGCTGCTGCTGGAGGTGTTGCAGCGCTGGCGGAACGAGGGCCACGACGTGCTGCGCGCCCGTGCCGGGTTCAAGGCGCGGATGCTCGCCTCGCACCCGTCGTGCACGTCCCGGATCAGCAAGCTCGTGCAGACGGGAACGGCCCCCGCGCCGAAGCACGGGGGCCGTCACCGGCTCAAACCGACGGGGGTCTGAACGCGGCCGGTGTCGTCTCGGCGGCCGCCGTGTCCAGCAACCACAACGTCCGCAGGCGCCCGGTGGCACCCGCGGCCGGCAGCTGCACCTCGTCCGCTCCGTCCAGGGCTGTCGCCACCGCGGCGGCCTTGGCGGCCCCGGTGGTCATCAGCCACACCTCCTGCGCGCGCCGCACCGACGACAACGTCAGCGAGACCCGCGTGGGCGGGGGCTTCGGGCAGTCGCGCACCGCGACGACGGTCCGCTCCCGCTCGTGCACGGCGGGGGAGTCCGGGAAGACCGACGCCACGTGGCCCTCTTCGCCGACGCCCAGCATGCACACGTCGAACGCCGGGACGTCGCCGTGGTCGTCCGGCCCGGCCAGCGAGGCGAGCACCTCGGCGTAGGCCGCGGCCGCCGCTTCCGGGTCGTCGCCGAACTTGCCGTCCGACGGCTCCATCACGTGCACGCGGGACGGGTCCAGCGGCACGTGGTCGAGCAGGGCCGCGCGGGCCTGGGTCTCGTTGCGCTCCGGGTGCCCGGACGGCAGGAAGCGCTCGTCGCCCCAGAACAGGTCGACGCGCGACCAGTCCACGGCGTCGCGCGCGGCGCTGCGGTTCAGGTGCTCCAGCACGGCGGTGCCCGTGCGGCCGCCGGTCAGCACGACCGACGCGAAGCCGCGAGCGGCCTGCGCGTCGACCACGCGGGTGACCAGGCGGGCCGCCGCGGCGGCGGCCAGCAGGTCGCCGTCGCGGTGCACCACCACCTGCGGGTCGCTCACGAGCTCGCCTTCGCCTTGGACTTGCGCGGGGTGGCCGCCTTGCCGTTGGCGTCCGCCGCCCCGTCCGCGGGAGCCTCCTCGGGCTTCGCGGACGGTGCCCGGCCCTTCGAGACCTTCGCCAGCGACTTGAGCGCCGCCGCGTAGACCTCGTCGGGGTCGAGCCTGCGCAGCTCCTCGGCGAGGCAGTCGCGCACCGAACGGCGCTGCAGCGCCACGCGGCGGTCCGGCTGGCCGGGCTGCGAGAGCGTGCCCACCTTGCCGTCCGGGCGGTGCAGGTCGACGGCGCCGGACTCGCGGTCCAGCTTGACCTGCACGATGCCCTCGCCCGAGGTCGCCTTGTAGCGCTTGGCGGGGACCTTCAGCCGGTCCGTCAGCCAGGCCGCGAGGAGGTCGGTGGACGGCGAGTCGGCCTCACCGGTCACCTCGGCCTCGGTGATCTTCTCGTACGGCGGCAGGTCCAGCGACGAGGCGAGCATGGCGCGCCACAACGTCAGCCGCGTCCACGCCAGGTCCGTGTCGCCCGGCGCGTAGTGCGCCCGCCGGGTCTCCAGGGCCTTGATCGGGTTCTTCTCGGCGGCGGCGTCGGTGATGCGCCGCTGCGCGAGAGCGCCGATCGGGTCCTTCGACGGCGACACCGGCGCGTCGAACGGCCACCACGCCACGACCGGGGTGTCCGGCAGCAGCAGCGGCATGACGCACGAGGCGCCTTCCTTGGCCAGTTCGCCGTACAGGCGCAGCACCACGACCTCGGACGCGCCCGCGTCGCCACCGACGCGGATCTGCGCGTCGAGGCGGGGAGCGGCCTGACGAGCGCCGCGGGCCACGACGATCACGCGGCACGGGTGCTCGCGCGAGGCGTCGTTGGCCGCGTCGATCGCGGCGTCGGTGCGCTGGCCGTCCTCGGTCACGATCACGAGGGTCAGCACGCGCCCGAGGGTCGTCGCACCGCCTTCGTCGCGCAGCCGGACCAGCCGCGAGTTGATCTGGGAGGTGGTGGTCGAGGGCAGGTCGATGATCACGGACGCCTCCACTGCCTTCCGGTCCTGGCGGTCATCGTCTCCGCCGACGGCGGGCCCCAGGTACCGGCCTTGTACTTCTCGAGAGCGGGTTCGTCCTTGCGCGCCCAGAACTCCAGCACCGGGTCGAGGATCTCCCAGGAGAGCTCGACCTCGTCGTTCTTCGGGAACAGCGACGGCTCGCCGAGCAGCACGTCGAGCAGCAGCCGCTCGTAGGCCTCCGGCGACGACTCGGTGAACGAGTGGCCGTAGCCGAAGTCCATCGTGACGTCGCGGACCTCCATCGTGTTGCCCGGCACCTTCGACCCGAACCGGATCGTCACGCCCTCGTCCGGCTGCACGCGCACGACGAGCGCGTTCTGGCCGAGCTCCTCGGTCGCGGTGTCGTCGAACGGCAGGTGCGGCGCCCGCTTGAACACGACGGCCACCTCGGTGACGCGGCGGCCCAGGCGCTTGCCGGTGCGCAGGTAGAACGGCACCCCTGCCCACCGGCGGGTGTTGACCTCGCAGGTGATCGCGCCGAACGTCTCGGTCTTCGACTCGGGCGAGAACCCGCCCTCCTCGAGCAGGCCGGGGACCTTCTGGCCGCCCTGCCAGCCACCGGTGTACTGCCCGCGCGAGGTGGTCTCCTCGAACGGCTCCGCGGGACGCGTGGCCGAGAGGATCTTCACCTTCTCCGCGCGCAGGTCGGCCGGCTTGAACGAGACCGGCTCCTCCATCGCGATGAGGGCGAGCAGCTGCAGCAGGTGGTTCTGGATGACGTCGCGCGTCGCGCCGATGCCGTCGTAGTAGCCGGCGCGGCCACCGAGACCGATGTCCTCGGCCATGGTGATCTGCACGTGGTCGACGTAGTTCGAGTTCCAGATGGGTTCGTACAGCTGGTTCGCGAACCGCAGCGCCAGGATGTTCTGCACGGTCTCCTTGCCGAGGTAGTGGTCGATGCGG